>JBEKGV010000262.1:0-6326 GCA_050012615.1 Acetobacteraceae bacterium
AGCGCAGCTGTTGGCCGGGCAGGCGATCATCACGAAGCTGGCCCTGAAATATCCCGGACAGGTGGAATGGAATCAAGATCTCGCCTGGTATGGTCAGCAGCTATTGACCCTGGACAAATAGCGCCGAAGATGTCCAGCCCGTGTTGAGGCGACCGCACGGCGGCAATCTCCTGTGCGCTCGGTAATGCATCGAGCCCGTTCTCTAAGTGCCATTTGATCCTGCCGGCGTGAACGTCAACTCAAGCTTACAATCACCGCAAGCCGTCAGTCCGATATCGGCTTAGAACTTCACCCGCACACCGCCGAAGGCGCCGATCGGCGCAGCCGGGCTATAGGCGCGTGGATTGGTCGCGTTTGGCGCTTGCGCCAGATACACCGCGGTGGTCGGTGAAAACGTACCGTATGTGTAGTATTTCGCATCGGTCACGTTCTCGACCGACGCGAATACCTGAATCCGGGGTGTGAGCTGGTAGCTGGTGCTCAGGTTCAAAGTGACGAATCCAGGCAGCCTCGGCGTGAGGTTCGCCTCGTCGCCGAACAGATAAGCCCCGCTCTGCGCGATAAGGGCGGCGCCGACCGTCCACTGGTTGGTGACACGGTAGGTCAGCCCCAATTTGCCCTGATGCACCGGAACGCCTGGCAACTGCTTCCCTGGGCTAACTGTGATATTTCCGTTGGCGTCCGCGGCTGGGTTGCTGCCGGCGGCCTCGACGAAGCCGCTTTGGTAGGTTGCGTTCGTGTAGGTGTAAGCGAGATAGGCGGACCAGCGCTGTGCCTTGTACTGGATCCCGGCATCTATTCCCTGCCGCCTTGTCTGTCCGACATTGGTGAAGTAGGCCCGGTTCAGCGTCACGCTGTTGACGAAGACAATGTCGTCATCAAGATTGCCGCGGTAAAAACCCAGATCGTAACTCAGGCGATCACCACCGCCGATAGTCGCGGTGCCACGCAATCCGGCCTCCACCGTGTGCGCGACCACCTGCCTGAGGTTGGGGTCGCCGACGAAGAAGTTGGCCAGACTGCATGAATCCGCCGGACCGGCACAGGAAAGTTCCGCCGGCGTGGGCGCGCGGTTCGCTTCCGCGTAACCGGCATAGGCGGTCAGCCAAGGCGTCACCTTATAGGTCACCCCGGCCGCCGGATTGAACCGCGCATACGAATGATTGCCTGTTAGATCTCCACCGTTCCGATCGTTCAGGCCGATGATCGCTGCGTTGAATCTACCCGAGGCGGTCAGCGCCAGACGATCCGTGACATTGAAGGTGTCCGCGATGAAAATGCCGTAATACGCGTCGTTTATCCCGACCCGCACCGGCTGGTTGATACCAGGCTCGTCGAGGATCACGCCGGGGCCGGTGAACACGCGGGTATCGGGGGTGATGCCGCCGATATAGGACTCGCCGGTGAATTCCGTCTGTGCCCCGTCGAAGCTGACGCCGCCGACCAGATGGTTTTTGAAACCGAACAACGCCTGAGTGTCCGTCGCCTGGATCGAGGCGCCGTAGCCGTTGCTGTTTGTCGTCTGATTGTCCAGCTCGGAGTAGGCGAGTGGATTGGCGCCAAGGAAAGCCGGAATATTGGCGCCCCGGATTGTCGTGCTGTAGCCGGAACCCGAGCACAGCAAGTCCGAACCGTCAGTGCATGGCGTATCGTTCGGCGCGTTGCCGTTGGTCACGCGTTGCAGGAAATTGTTGTAATAGGTGACTGCCTGAACCGACAGCGTATCGTTGATGGCCAGGTTGCCCGTCGCGCTCACCTGCATGAACCGGTTGCTGATCTGATTCGGTCCGGTGAACTGAGCACTGGCATCGGCGGCCAGCAATTCCACCGGCGAGGTGCCCGGCCCATTCAACACCGAGTTGGCCAGCAACACGTTGACGTGCACCTCGCCGGTATCGCCGCGCCAGCCGATGTCGCCGTAGAAATTCTCGACGCCGGAGGATTGCAAATCACGCCAGCCATCCTGGTGCTGCCCGCTGGCCGCGACATAAACCGCGACATCGCCGCTCTGCTGGCCGTACTGAAAGTTGCCGCCGAACGTCGCGAATGACCCGCCGGATACTTCGATCTCGCCGCCATGATAAGTAAAGCCGTTCTTAAGCCGCACGTTCACGGCACCGCCCAGGGCATTGAGACCGAACACCGGGTTGGATCCCACGAGGTTCATTTCATCGATCGCCATATTTGGCAGCAGGTCGAAATTGACCGTGTCGCCAAAGGCCTGATTAAAGCGGACACCGTTGATATAAACGGCAAGCCCCTGCGGCGTCCCCTGCAACGCCGATGCCTCGAACCCGTGATAGAACAGGGTCGGCTGATAGGGGTTGCCCGAAGCCGAATCGAGGTTGACGCCACCGACCTGTTCATTCAATGCACGAACGGCATCTGGCGGGCTTGTACCACCCCGCGTGAGGTCATCGCCCCTTAGCACGCTGGTCGCCGCCGGCACGGTGTCGCGGTCGACGCCGGAGCCGAGCAGTGGCGAGGCTCCGATGACCTCGACCGGCGGCAGTTCGATGACCATGGGCGGCGCCGGCTGTGCCGCTGCCCCGTCCGCCAACAGGATTGCGATCCCCGCGACGCTCCACAGCCTGGCTTGCACGATGCCGCCTCCCCAACGCCTTATTGGGCAGCGAGTAGGGCACCTCGCACAAGGGATGACCATGGTGAAACTTCCCGGTTCTCGCGGGGATGTTTCCCGAATTCAACGATTCGAGTGCCAGCTATGGCTGCGCCGGCGTCAGGATCTGAAAGATCGTACCGCGAGGCTGGTTCGGCTCCGCCCACACTCGTCCCCCATGCGCTTCGATGATCGAGCGGCAGATCGATAAGCCCATCCCCAGGCCGGCGAGCTTGGTGGTATAAAAGGCCTCGAACAGGTGCTCATGAGTCGCCGGCGCAAATCCTGGGCCTGAATCTCGCACCTCGACGAGCACGTCGCCCGGCTCGACCTGCGCGGTACTGATCAGCAACTCGCGCGGTCCGTCGCTGACGCTGCCCATGGCCTCGACCGCGTTGATGATCAGGTTGAGAAACACTTGTTGCAGTTGGACCCGATCGCCGTGAATGAGCGGTAAGTCGGTCGCGAGCTGCATTCGCACCGAGACGCCGGTCTTTACCGCTTCGCCGTGGGTGAGCTCAATCACCTCGCGGATCGCCTCGTTTAGGTCCACCCGATCCTTCCGTGGCGGCGCCTTTTTGATGAGCTCACGGATCCCGCCGATGACGTCGCCGGCGCGAATGCCGTCCTTGACGATGCGAGCGAGCGCCTGCCGCACCTCCGCCAGGTGCGGTGGTTGACGATCCAGCCAGAGCTGCGCCGCCTCGGCGTTGGTGACCATCGCGGCGATCGGCTGGTTCACTTCATGGGCGATCGAGGCGGTGAGCTGCCCCATCGTCGCGACACGGTTGGCATGCGCCAGCTCCGTCTGCACCTCACGGTGGCGCCGCTCGCTCTCGCGCGCATCGGCTTCCGACCGTTTGCGCTCAGTCAGATCGAGCACGAATGAGACACCTTGCTTCCCGCTTTGGTCGAAACCCGCGGCGCCGACCAGCACGGGCAAACGGCTGCCGTCTTTGCGAAAATACTCCTTTTCGTATGGTTGTACGGTCCCGGTCTCCCGGAGCTCCGGAGTCCAGAACTCATTATGATGGGTGTGCCATTCCTCCGGGGTCAGGCCCGTCCAGCGCAGTCGGCCAGAGACGAGGTCCTCACGATCATGTCCCACCATCTGGAGAAACGCGTCGTTGGCCTCAAGGATCTGCCCTTCGGCTTCCCAGATGAAAATCCCGATGATGTTGGCATCTACCAGCCGCCGGATCTTTGCTTCGCGTTCTATGCCATCGCGGTACAATCGGGTGTTCTCAAGCGCGACCGCCGCCTGCGAGGCAAGGAGCTTCAACACCGCGATCCGGGCAGGCGCGAAAGCCCCCGCGGTCAGGTTGTTCTCAAGATAGAGGACGCCAATGAGTCTGGCCTGATTGATCAAGGGCAGGCAGAGCATCGAACGCGCCTGGCGCTGGCGGATGTAAGGGTCCGAACCGAACGAGGGCTCACTGACCGCCTCATCGAGAACGACGCTCTCCCGCGTGCGCAAGACGTAGTGGAGCACCGTCTCCGGTAGCGCGGCGGCGGTCGCCGGCGCATCGCGGAGTTCCACGAGGACCGTGTCGCTGGAGGTTGTCGCTTCCGCCTCGATCCGCGGCTCGGCCCCTCGCAGCAGGACCAACAGGCCGCGTTCCGCGGCCGCCTGGGCGATCGCCGTGCGCATGAGCGTGTCGATCAGTTTTTCCAGCACGGTCTCGCTCGAGACCGTCTGCGACACCTTGATCACGGTCGCGAGATCCAGGCGTTCGACCGGCGTCGCGATGGTATTCGTCGGGCCTGGCGCGGGCTCGTCGACCCTGAGATGCGGATACATCGCCTCGAGTTGGCGCACCTTGCCGTCGGCGCCCCAACGCAGATAGCCGTAGCGCGCGTTGCGTGAATAGAGATCCGCGATCTGACTGAACCCACGCGTCCGGTAGAATTCGGAAGCGCGCTCATAGGCGATCGCCTCATTCTGCACGAAGTCGTTGTCACGCGCCGAATGAATGGCCTGTTCGTAGAGGCGCTCGGCGTCGAGTTCGCGGCCCTCGATACGCGCGAGCTCGGCCCCAACCAGTGCCGCGCGATTCTCGTAATTCTCCGGGCAATTCTTCGCCCAGACCTGATGTTGCCTGTGATGCGCGGCGACAGCGTCGATGTGCTGCTGTCGCTCGTCGTCCGGCGCCGCGGTGCATCGGGCGGCTCGTGTCAGCGCGGCGTAAAAGTGATATTCCGCTTCCTCAACGTGCGCGGATGTGGTCCAGAGCAGCCGATGCGCCTCCGATACGGCGTCCATGGCCGCCGCATAATCGCCGGCGAGATAGCGCGCCTGCAATTTCCGGATCCAGTACCAACCGCCGGCGATTGCCAGGACCGGGTTGCTGGACAGAAGTTGTTCGATATGAAGCTCGTTGAACTGCCCGTGGTCCAGGCTACCGAATGTCGGCGTAAGGCCGCGCAGCATCCGGATCAGCGCGAGTTGCGTGGCGATGAAGTCAATGACAAGGCCGAACCGCGCCTTCTCGGCGAACGCGAGGCCCCGCTCGGCTTCCGCCTGCACTTCCGGCAGCTTCTCGCCGGCGAAGACCAGGTCCGAGTTCAGGTTCTCGCATGTGTAGGCGCCATACGTGAGGTCTCCGATCCGGTTCGCCGCTTCGAACGCGCGGCGCATCAGATCACGGCTGACCCGCACATGTTTCGTCCAGCGAACGACATAAATCGCGAAGTTGAGATACGTGCCCGCCTCGAAGCGTTTTAGCCCGCGCCGCTCGACGAGGTCGTAGCCGAGTTGGCCGAATCGAAATCCTGCCTGATAGTCGCCAAAAAGTGGTCCGGCGACCCTGGCGAGCATGACATAGGCGACACATGAAGCATCACAGTTGCCACGCTCGAGGCTGAGACTGGCCGCTTTGCAGCTTGTCAGGCAAGCCAGGTTCGGATCCGTGTGCGAGGCCGGCGGTACGAGCTTACTGAGAACGTCGACGGTCGCCAGGGATGCCGGGTCGTCCATCAACGGCAAATCGATGAGGTCCTCGATTGTCCGGCTGCCAAGCAGCGACCAGATGCGCTCGTATTCGCGTCGCACTTCCTCCTCTGTTGGATGGGCCGACCATTCGATGCCGACATGCCGGAGATAGTCGAGACAAACCGCGACCGCGCGGCCGCTTTGATCGAGGGTCGTGCAGACATCCGTGTGCAGGCACGCGACGATGGCCTTTTCGACCGTTGTCGTGGCGCGATTTGATAGCGCCGCCAAACGCTCTTCCGCGACCGATAAATCACCGGTCAAAAATTCACATTCGGCCCGGTTCAGCTCCAGAGCAAAACTCAACTCACGCCGGCGCTCCCAGGCATCCTCCGCCAACAACGTCGCACCGAGATTGAGATAGGTGAGCGCCGAGGCATACGCGGTAGAAGCCTTGGCTCGTTTGCCCGCGATCAGATTGAGTTCCGCCAACTGTTCTCGCTCGACGCCTGAAGTGATCAGGGCCGCGCCGCGATTCATTTGATTGACGATTTCGAAGATCGCCCCCTCCCGTTTTTCGTGGGGCGTCTGCGCTGCCAGCAGCCTGCCTATCCGGAGATGAACCTCGGCGCGCAATGTTTCCGGAGTCAGCGAATAGGCGGCTTCCTGGACCCGGTCATGCGCGAATTTGTAAGAGCCTTCCAGGCGTTCGACCAGTTCCTGACGGACCGCCGGCCATAGCGCCACATGAAGCTGCTCCTCCGTGATCCGGAG
>JBEKGV010000263.1:0-6326 GCA_050012615.1 Acetobacteraceae bacterium
AACGATACGGCACGTGGGTCGAGAAATCGATGTACGGTCGGAAATATATGGGGATGGAACGAAGCACATTCCTCGTCGGCGCCGACGGCAAGGTCAGAAACGTCTGGCGCAAGGTCAGCGTGACCGGCCATGCCGCCGACGTCCTGAAGGCTGCTCAGGCACTATAGCGCGAACGGGGCCGCCGCGTCGTCGGTACTTAGGGAGGCATCCAGGCCATGGCCGTCAAATACGAAAAGCGCGATGGCGTCGCGTATATCACGCTGAACAACCCCGAGAAGGCGAACATTCTGGACAAGGCCACGTCGGATGCCATCTCCGAGGCCTGGATCGACCTGTGGGAAGATCGCGACGTACGTTGCGCCATTCTCACCGGGGCCGGCGACCGGCATTTTTGCGGCGGCCACAACCTCGCGAAGCGTCCGGATATCACCGAGGAAGAACGCGAATATCTGCGCACGCAACGCGTCTTCTGGCCCTTGGCCGGGACCGTGCATGGGCAGCGAACCGGCGTCGATGGGCGTTTCGGCGACCATTACCCGCGTGTCTGGAAACCCGTCATCGCTGCCGTCAACGGTTGGGCCGCCGGCGCCGGAATGTATATCCTGCTTGCCTCGACCGATATTCGTATCGCCAGCGCCGAGCACGCGCGATTTAAATTCGCGCTGACGACGCAAGGTTGGGTCGGCCACGGTCCGGGCGCCGCTTTGCTGGTCAAGCAATTGCGTTACGTCGACGCGATGAAAATCCTGTTGACCGACGACCCCTTCGACGCGGCCGAGGCATTGCGCATCGGCCTGGTCAACGAGGTCGTTCCACATGACCAGTTGATGGAGCGAGCGGAACGATACGCTCGCCATCTGGTGACGATGCCGCCGGTCGCATTGCGTATGATGAAGGAGTTCGTGGTGCGGTTCGGCGATCTGCCGACCGATCAGGCCTGGCACGTGCAGAATATGATGAACAATTTGCTGATCCAGACGACCATGGACGGCGAGGAAGGCCGCCGCGCGTTCAACGAAAAGCGACCGCCAAACTTTACCGGAACGCTGCGGCGGCGCGGCGAACCGTGGGAGGAACCGGAAGGCGATGATGCGGAACGACTGGACCGTGCATACAGAAGTGGAGAGTTCTGATAGGCCGGCGTCGACGGCAGCACCGTTGCGACGCTCTCACGACTTGATCGATGTATTGCTCGGGAACTATACAGCCGCCATGCTGCGGGAGGTCCCCCGGACGAGCCGGGGGATGACGCGATTGGGGTCAGGCCGCGATGGCACCACGCGTTCCTACCTCGGCGACAGAACCATCACCATCTGCCGATTTTCCAGCCGCGGCATTTGCTCGACTTTCGTCGTCGGGTCCATCTCGGAACGAATGCGTTCCAGCACGCGAACGCCGATGTCCTGGTGCGCCATCTCACGGCCGCGGAAACGCAAAGTGACCTTCACCTTGTCGCCTTCCTCGATGAACGACTTCATGGCGCGCATCTTCACCTGATAGTCGTTTTCATCGATATTCGGCCGGACTTTGATTTCCTTGATCTCGATGACCTTTTGCTTCTTCTTGGCCTCGTTTCGCTTCTTCTGCTGTTCGTATTTGAACTTGCCATAATCGAGGATTTTGCAAACCGGCGGATCCGCGTTCGGACTGATCTCCACAAGATCCAGCCCCACGGCGAAGGCTCGGAGCATCGCGTCCCGGGCGCCCATGACGCCCATCATTTCACCGTCCTGGTCGATCAGCCGCACCTGAGGCACGCGGATCTCTTCGTTCACTCTGGGGCCGTCGCGGGTCGGCGGCGCCTGCATTGGTCCTCTGGCTATAGGTAGCTCCTGTCATGGTTGCAAAAACATGTTTCGGGCCCCGCGAAGCGAGATCCCGCAACAAACCCCATTTTGCCCCAATTCACCAAAAATTCAAGCTATCTTCGTCTCGCCAGAGGAAATCCTCAAATCCGGGGGCGTCGCCTCGCGGGCCAGTCGTGCAACCGCGTCGGCCAGGGGCAGAACCTCCTGCGCCTGCGAACCGAGGCGCCGTAGCGCGACCGTTCCGTTCTCGGCCTCCTTGCGGCCGACGACCGCCAACACCGGAACATGGGCCACGCTGTGTTCACGCACCTTCGCATTGATCTTCTGGTTGGTCAGGTCGGCTTCCGCCATCAGGCCTGCCTTGGTGAAGGCCGCCACGACATCCCGCGCATACTCGTCCGCATCGGAGACGATCGTCGCCACCACCACCTGCACCGGCGCCAGCCACAGCGGGAACCGCCCAGCGTATTGCTCGATCAGGATTCCGAGGAACCGTTCGAACGAGCCAAAGATGGCGCGATGCAGCATGACAGGACGATGGCGGGCGCCGTCCTCGCCGATATATTCGGCATCCAACCGTTCCGGCAAAACGAAATCGACCTGTAACGTGCCGCATTGCCAGTCGCGGCCAATCGCATCGCGCAGAACAAACTCCAGCTTCGGGCCGTAAAACGCGCCCTCCCCCGGGTTCAAAGTGTACTCTACGCCCGCGATGGCGCACGCTTCCTTCAAGGCGTGCTCCGCCTGGTCCCAGACCTCATCCGATCCGGCGCGATTGTCCGGCCGGTCCGCCAACTTGACGCGGAATGATTCGTATCCGAAATCACGGTAGACCGAACTGAGCAGGTCCACGAACCGCACGGTTTCGGAGGCGATCTGAGCTTCCGTGCAAAAGATGTGGGCGTCGTCCTGGGTAAACGCCCGCACCCGCAGCAGCCCGTGCATCGCGCCCGACGGCTCATACCGGTGACATGACCCAAACTCCGCCAGACGAAGCGGCAACTCGCGATACGAACGCATCCCCTGACGGAAAATTTCCACGTGGCACGGACAGTTCATCGGCTTCACCGCCAGCACCCGGTCCTCATCCTCCACCTGGGCGATGAACATGTGTTGGCGGAATTTTTCCCAGTGGCCTGATCGTTCCCATAGCGAACGGTCCAGGAGTTGTGGGGTTTTGACCTCCTGGTATCCGGATTGGTTCAGCCGGCGGCGAAGATAGTCCTCGGTGGTGCGGTAGAGTTTCCAACCCTTCGGGTGCCAGAACGCCGAACCCACGGCTTCGTCCTGGAAATGGAACAGGCCCATCTCCTTGCCGATCCGGCGATGGTCGCGGCGCTCCGCTTCCTCGAGCTGATGCAGATACGCATCGAGCTCCTTCTGGTCGCGCCACGCCGTGCCGTAAATCCGGCTGAGCATCGCGTTGCGGTGGTCGCCGCGCCAATAAGCGCCCGCGACCTTCATCAATTTGAACGCGGTGCCAACATCGGCCGTCGAGCGCATGTGAGGGCCGCGGCACAGATCGACCCAATCGCCCTGACTGTAGAGCGAAATCTCCTCCGTGGCAGGCAGATCCTGGATCAACTGGGCTTTGTATTTTTCCCCTTTGTCGCTGAAGAATCGGATGGCCTCGTCGCGGTCCATGACCTTGCGCACGAAGGGCGCACCGCGAGCGACGATTTCCCGCATCTTTGCTTCGATCACGGGGAAGTCCTCAGGCGTGAACGGATCGTTGCGCGCGAAATCGTAGTAAAATCCGTTCTCGATCGCGGGTCCGATCGTCACCTGAGTGCCGGGGTAAAGCGCCTGAACCGCCTCGGCCAGCACATGGGCGGTATCGTGGCGGATCAGCTCCAGGGCGTCGTCGTCCCGGCGGGTGATGAAGACGATCCGGGCGTCATGGTCGATTAGCGTCGAGAGATTGACGGTCTTGCCGTTCAGCTTCATCGCCAAAGCGGCGCGGGCGAGGCCCGGACCGATCGCCTCGGCCACCGTCGTGCCCGTCACCGGCGCGTCGAACTGGCGCACGGAACCGTCGGGCAAGGTGATGGCGGGCATCGATCAAGGTCCTCTCTTTCAGGGTTGTCACTGGATCATGACCCAATGGAGACAACGGGGGGCCATGACGGGGTGCACATGGCACCGGAGCGGACGCGCGGCAAGCCTTTCGTGCCGAACAGAGTACCCCCGAAGATGACGGTGAACGGGTGGCCAGCGGATCAGGCGGGGAGCGCGGTCTCTCCGGACAATACCTCCTCGTACACATCCAGTGTCGCGTGGCGCATCCCCTGGAGCGTGTATCCGTTCAAGATCGACAGACGCCCGCGACGGCCCAAAGCCATGCGCGCGTCTGTGTCCATCGACAGCGCCTCCTCCAGAGCCGACGCCAGAGAAGCCACGTCTCCCGGGTTGGTCAGCCAGCCGGTGACACCGGGTTGAACGATTTCGCTTGGGCCGCCGAGATTGGTCGCGATCACGGGGCGTCCCATCGCCAGCGCCTCGATCACCACGCGGCCGAACGCCTCAGCCTGGGTGGACGCGTGCACGACGACATCGGACAGCATGAGCGCGGCCGGAACGTCGTCCACCTGACCTACGATGCGAACCCGATGGGCGATGCCCAGAGACTCGCTGATCTTCTCAAGCTCCATCGTGTATTTCGTGCGACCCTGATCCGAGCCCACGAGGACACAACACACGTCCCGCCGTCGCAGCCGCGCGATCGCCTGCAGCACCACCGCCTGACCCTTCCAGGAGGTCAGACGGCCCAGAATGACGACGGTCAGCATGCCGTCCGGTACCCGCATCAACTGTGCGATGCGAGCGATGCGGCCGCCGGGAATCGAATCCGGATTGAACACCCCGGGATCGACGCCGCGCGGGATGACACGGATTTTTGCCGGATCGACCTGGTGCTGACGTTGTATCACCTCCGCGACGTAGCGACTGGCCGCGATAACCCTCTCGCCCCTCACCATGATGGCGTTGTAGCGGCGCTTGAACGGTAAGTCCTCGCCGTACACTCCATGATAAGTCGTAACGAAGTGCGCTCCGGTGCGACGGCAGGCGGACCATGCGGCCCAGGCCGGCGCGCGGGAGCGGGCGTGGACCAGCACGACGTTCTCCGCTCGAATAAGAGACTTCAACCGCGCGGCATTGCGCCAGATCGTAATCGGGTCCCTCGCCAGCAGCGGGAGCGTGATATGCCGTCCACCCGCACGCTGTACCGAATGAACCATCGGGCCGCCGGCGCTCGCTACCAATGCAACGCCGCCGGCTTCGACAATGGCCTGGGTTATTTCAACAGTTCCGCGCTCGACGCCGCCGGTTACGAGCGAGGGCAACACTTGCAGCACGACTGGACGTCGCATCGACTCGGGCGGGGCGTTCATGTCCATTCAATCAGGCTACCATGGCTGATCCAGTTCGCTGAGCCCATTTCGCGGGAACTGGCCGTTCGCGATGGCGGCATCGACATATTCACACTTGCTCAATGAATTCGCGGTTTAAAGGGTGATCCATCGGTTTGGCGAATCGGTCGACCGTCGCCGACTGACGTGATACTCCAGCCCAGTGGCCATTTGGCCCGGATACGCGGCACGCACCAGGGATGGTCAATGGAAACCTCGGGACGCCTCGATCGCGGCAATGGAATCGAACTGGCCTGGAAGAAGTTGGACGGTGCTGATCCGACCGTGCTGTTCCTGCCAGGATTTCGCAGCGACATGAACGGCGACAAGGCAACGGCGTTGGCCGAATTCTGCGCATCCCGAGGCCAGGCGATGCTGCGTTTCGATTACTCCGGCCACGGCGCCAGTTCCGGTCGGTTCGAGGACGGCACAATCGGTATCTGGGCCCGGGATGCGCTGACGGTGCTCGACCGGTTGACCGAGGGCAAGGTCATTCTGGTCGGTTCATCGATGGGCGGGTGGTTGGCGCTGCTCGCCGCATTGCAGCGGCCGGAGCGAGTCGCCGCCATCGTGGGCGTGGCCGCCGCGCCGGACTTCACCGAAAACCTGATGTGGGACTCAATGACCTTCGAGGAACGCGCTCGTTTGATGCGCGAGGGGATTCTGCGCGTCCCAAGCCAGTATGGCGAGCCGACACCAATCACAAGGGCACTGATCGAGGAAGGGCGAACTCATCTACTGTTGGACGGTCCGATCTTGCTCGATTGTCCGATCCGCTTGCTCCAAGGTCAGGCCGATCCGGATGTGCCATGGGAGATGGCATTGCGTATCGCCGACCGGGTGGTCGCACAGGACGTCCATATCACGCTGATTAAGGACGGCGATCACCGCCTGTCGCGGCCAGGCGACCTCGAGCTTCTAAAGCGGACGGTGGCCGCCCTCGTCACGCCAGATAGCAGCAAGGCCCTCGCGGAAACTCGGATAGAGCAATCGTAAACCCAACATACGTTGGCTTTTCTGACTGCTGACCTTGCGGTTTTCCGACCAGAAGCTCTTGGCCATGGAACTCATCGTGGCGAATGCCCGGTCGAACGGGATTTCCGTCGGT
>JBEKGV010000264.1:0-6315 GCA_050012615.1 Acetobacteraceae bacterium
CTCAGTCGAGGTGATGCACGGCCTGAGGTTGGCCGATTTCGCCCGCTTCCTTGCCGAAAGACGCGGCTGTTACGACCTGATCTGGATCGCGCGCACGCACAATCTGGAGTTGGTCCATGAAGCTCTGGCCGGCGAAGTGGATGACGAATTTGGCGCGACGGCCAGATCAATCGATCAGCCGGCCCAGTTGAACTGGACATTCGATCTCGAGCACGCGCTCCGCCAGGATTTCAGCCAATTCGATACCGCCCCGACGGTCACGCCCGGGCGACGCCAGAGCCTGACCGACGCCCTCGGGCAGTCGCTGGCGCGTCATGATGCGGCACCACCCAGAATCGTTGTGGACACCGAGGCGATAAGCGCGGTGCGCCAGGCGGGGCGTGCCGCGATGCTGAACGAGTCGTTCGACCTGGAGACGGCACTGAACCAGGAGTTTTGTCATATCGACGCCGCCATGGACGTGGTGGCGGTGTGCGAGGCCGAAGCTCAGATTATCCGCGCGCACCACCGCGGCAAGGTGCACGTGCTGGGACATACGATTACCGCCAGCCCGACCCCGCGCCCATTCCGGGAACGGACGGGAATATTGTTCGTCGGCGCGATCCATGACCTGGACCATCCGAACCATGATGGTCTGACCTGGTTCATCGAGGAGGTTCTGCCGCTCATCGAGAGCATGTTGCGCTGGGAAACGCGCCTGACGATCGCCGGTTACATCGCGCCGGGCATCACACTCGACCGCTTCAAGGGACATTCTCGCGTCACCTTGCGGGGCCCCGTTTCCGAGCTTGCACCCCTTTACGATGCGAACCGGGTTTTCATCGCCCCGGCGCGATTTGCCGCGGGGATCCCATACAAGGTGCACGAGGCCGCCGCGTTTGGACTCCCCGTTGTCACGACCGCACTTCTGGCTCGTCAACTTGGCTGGATGGATAGCGATGCGGTCGCGGCTTGCGATGGGACGGATCCCTCGGAGTTCGCGGCGCGCGTCGTCGCGTTGCATCGCGATCCCGGCCTGTGGACTCGCCAGCGGGACTCGGCTCTCGCCCGCGTCAGGGCCGAACTGACGCCCGATCTGTTCGATTCCGGGGTGGAGAGAGTTTTGCAAGCGGTGAGTTTCAAGACGCGTGGCAAGCCTCATATTTGACACGAGGGCAAACGGGACTCGTGGTGTGATACCAACCGGCGAATGGATTGACTCTTACCTTTATCGCCATGACGGATTTGAAACCCGTACGTCAATCCTTCGACCGGCTGGTATGATATCTAAATTTTGGATGAATCAATTATTTTTATCGTTGACAATCGCCCCGGAGTCTCTTATTCACTCGCCCCAAGGTGGTCCCCAACACCTTACTGCGACTCCGACGACGTGGGGCCAGTTTCAATCGTCTCCCCAGTGAAACTGGCCCTATCGGTCTCCCCGGTGCCCGGCTACTCCCCCAGCACCTCGATCGCGTCGCCCAGAGCGAAGCGACCTCCCTCGACCACTGTCGCGTGGACCCCGAGTTCGGTGTGCCCATACAAGTGACGCAGTTCCGAAACCGGATCGGCGTCTCGTTCGGCGGTCACCGGGTTCACCTCGGTCGCGGGGCAGCGCACGATCCCTTTGGTAACCCGCAGCACCGCGCCGCCCAGTTGGATGTGCTGGCCGACCCAGCTCCGCTCCGACCATGCCGGAGCGCCGCTGAACCAGACGTTGGCTCGGAACCTGCGGCGATGGCGGCGCTCACCCACCTTCGCCTCATAATCGTGCAAGCTGGCCATGTTGATGAGACTGACCACCTTCTCACGCTGATCGCAGAACGAGTGACTGGGCCCGTAATGGAACGCCGGGGCGGCCGCTGGCGTCGAGCGAGCCTCGTCGCCCAGCCTCGCGATCAGGAAGGCGGTAATTTGGACCCGTCCCGACGCCGTCAAGGCGTTCGCCGAAACGAACGACCCGCCGGGCGCGCGGATGGTCAGTGTCCCGTCCCTCGGCTCGAAGACCGATGCCAGCGAAGCGATCTTCGCGTTCCGGGCAAGGCACATGAAGTTGGACTTCTGCAACCACACGGGTGCATCGGCGTCATACCCGGAGTCGCCCTGCGCCAAAGCGAACGCTCGATCCCAGGGAATGCAGCCGCCTGTCTCCACTTCCGTCGCTTCGAGGGCTTCGGCCGTCAAACCCTTAACGGGATACCGGTAGAGATATTCAACGCGCATGACGGCTCCCCCTCTTGAGGCCCGGGCCGATACGACCCAGATCCAGATCAAAGCCCTGATCCCATCGCCTGTGTAGGGGTGGGATCTCAGGGCACTTAGCCAGTCGCCGATGAACAGGGACATAAGAATGGACATCGAAAAATTCACCGAGCGCGCTCGCGGATTCCTTCAGGCTGCGGGAACGATCGCTATCCGTGAGTTCCACCAGCGGATCACGCCCGAGCATCTGCTCAAGGCGCTGCTGGATGACGAAGAAGGCGCCGCCGCCGGCCTCATTCGTTCCGCCGGCGGGGATCCTAAGGTCGCACTGACCACCGTTGAGGCGGAGATCGCGCGTATCCCAAAAGTGGAAGGGACAGGCGCTGGGCAGCCCCAGATCACCCCTGAACTGGTTCGGGTGCTGGACGACGCGCAGCGGACCGCCACCAAAGCCGGCGACGAATACGTCGCACAGGACCGGTTGCTGGTCGCCCTCGCCGCATCCAACACTCCGGCTGGGAGGGCGTTGAAATCCGCCGGCGTTACCGCTCAGGCGCTCGACAAGGCGGTGGCGGACATCCGCAAGGGTCGCAAGGTGGACAGTCCAAACGCCGAGTCGAACTTCGACGCGTTGAAAAAATACGCCCGCGACGTCACAGCGGTGGCGCGCGAGGGCAAGCTCGACCCGGTGATCGGCCGCGACGAGGAAATCCGCCGCACCATTCAGGTTCTCGCCCGCCGCACCAAGAACAACCCGGTGCTGATCGGCGAGCCCGGCGTCGGCAAGACCGCGATCGTCGAAGGGCTCGCGTTGCGTATCGTAAACGGCGACGTGCCCGAGGCGTTGAAGAACAAGAAGCTGCTATCGCTCGATCTCGGCGCCATGGTCGCAGGTTCGAAATATCGTGGCGAGTTCGAGGAACGGCTGAAGGCCGTTCTTAAGGAGATCGAGGACGCGCACGGCGAGATCATCCTGTTCATCGACGAGATGCATACACTGGTCGGCGCCGGCCGGGCGGACGGTGCCATGGACGCGTCCAACCTGATCAAGCCTGAACTCGCGCGCGGCACGCTGCATTGCGTCGGCGCGACCACGCTCAATGAGTATCGCAAGCACGTCGAGAAGGATGCGGCGCTGGCCCGTCGTTTCCAGCCGGTGTTTGTCGGCGAACCCTCGGTCGAGGATACGATCAGCATCCTGCGCGGAATCAAGGAGAAGTACGAACTCCATCATGGCGTGCGCATCACCGATGGCGCGCTGGTCGCTGCGGCCACTCTGTCGAACCGCTACATCACCGACCGGTTCCTGCCGGATAAGGCGATCGACCTGATGGACGAGGCGGGCAGCCGTTTGCGCATGCAGGTCGACAGCAAGCCGGAGGCGTTGGACGAACTCGACCGCCGCGTCATCCAGTTGAAGATTGAACGTGAGGCGCTGAAGAAAGAAAGCGACGCCGCGTCCCGCGATCGGTTGGTCCGGCTGGAGAAGGAATTGGCGGAACTGGAGGAAAAGTCCAACGCCATGACGGCCGCGTGGAAGGCCGAGAAGGATCAGCTGCAGGAGACGCAAAAGCTTAAGGAGCGGCTCGATCAGGCGCGCTCCGAGGTGGAGGTCGCGCAACGCCGAGGCGATCTGGCCCGAGCGTCGGAGCTTATGTACGGCGTCATTCCCGACATCGAGCGCCAACTGGCGAAATCTTCCGACGGCAAGCTGGTTAACGAGGCGGTGACCGAGGAAGGCATCGCCGGGGTTGTCTCGCGCTGGACCGGCGTGCCGGTCGACAAAATGCTGGAAGGCGAGCGCGGGAAATTGCTGCGCATGGAAGACGAATTGCGCAAGCGGGTCGTCGGCCAGGAGGAACCCCTGAAAGCCGTCGCCAACGCGGTGCGCCGTGCTCGGGCGGGCCTGCAGGACCCGAACCGGCCGATCGGCAGTTTCCTGTTCCTCGGCCCGACCGGTGTCGGAAAGACCGAGCTGACGAAGGCGCTGGCCGAATTTTTGTTCGACGACGAAAAGGCCATGGTGCGCATCGACATGAGCGAGTTCATGGAGAAGCACTCCGTGTCCCGCCTGATCGGCGCGCCTCCAGGGTATATCGGCTACGACGAGGGTGGTGTGCTGACCGAGGCGGTACGCCGCCGGCCCTACCAGGTGATCTTGTTCGATGAGGTCGAAAAAGCGCACGAGGATGTGTTCAACGTGCTGTTGCAGGTGCTGGACGATGGCCGCCTGACCGACGGTCAAGGCCGGACCGTGGACTTCAAGAACACGATCATTGTTCTGACCTCGAACCTTGGGTCCGACGTGCTCGCGGCCCAGGCGGAGGGCGAGCCGGCGGCGATGGTTCAGGGGCAGGTGATGGCAGCGGTGCGGGCGCATTTCCGGCCCGAGTTCCTGAACCGGCTGGATGAGATCATCCTGTTCCGGCGTCTGCAACGCGCCGACATGGCCAACATCGTGACGATCCAGTTGCAACGGCTGAAAGCTCTGCTGACCGATCGCAAGATCAATCTGGAACTCGATAAGGCGGCGGTCGCGTGGCTGGGCAACGAGGGCTACGACAGCGTCTATGGCGCTCGTCCGTTAAAGCGGGTGATCCAGCGTTCGTTGCAGAACCCGCTCGCCGGAATGATCCTGGAGGGCACCGTCAGGGAAGGCGAGACCGTGCACGTGTCGGCCGACAGCAAGGGTCTGACCATCAACGGGGCGCTGGCCGAAGCAGCGTGATTGAAGAGGGCGGCGCTCGCGAGCGGACGCCGCCCTTTCGGTCACGCATGTGGCTGCGCGGACGGGCTTTCGCTTTTACTCGCTGCGGGTAAGCGTTATCGCCCGGCGGAGGCGCAGCAGACCTAAGCCGGTCAAAGCGGACGCGAGGATCGCCAGGCTACCGGGCTCAGGCGCTGGCGTACTGAACGTACCGGCGATTGTCAGGTCGTCGACCGATGTAATTTGTGAAGTGCAACTTAGGTCGGAGCTGATGCAGGTCTGCATGAAAAGAGAAGAACTTTGCAACGAATTCGTATAGTACGATGTCGTCCCGACTTCATCGGTCGCACCAGTGTAGATGGTCAGATTGTTGGAGCCGGCGGCGATGGCGACCTGGATCCAATAGGTACTGGTGGACGTAAGGCCGTTCGCGAACGCCAGGTTGTCGATGTTCGTGATGTTGATCAGACCTTCGGTACCGGTGGCCCCGATGGCGCCTTTGATCGCCGATTCCGAGATCGTCGCGATCGTTCCGAGATCGGTCACCGGCTGAACGCCGAGGCCGCCCACACCAGTGCCCTGATCGGTCCAGAGCGTGACGACCAGGGATCCGTTCGTGTTGCTGGAGAGCTTCACATCCAACGCAACGTCATCGATCTGTGTGGCATCGGTGAAAGACTCGGATGCTGAGACGGTGGGCGAATTTAAAGTTTTTGATCCGGTACCTCCCGGCAACGTATCGACCAACACGCCAGCGTGCACCTCGGATGCCGCAGCGGCGCCAATCAAAAGCACCGCGCCGAAAACCCATGATGGCAATTTCGTCCAGCTCACAAACCGAACTCCTCAAAAGCAATGGTCGTCTTTGCCGGCAATCGTTCGCGGCCTTGGCCTCTGAGAAAAGCCCGGCGGTCTCGTTCTCTTTCCGAGTTACGCAAGTCTCGTGCCAGATGATAAAGCAGCGTCAAATCAACGCGCTCCAGGCACGTGTCCAACGCCCCGGCGCTGTAGTGTAAAGAAATCCGACGGCATGGAGAGCGCAGAGGGGAGGTGCAATGCCCCGATCGTACAGGGGCCGGCTGGCTACTTCAGCGCTTCCGGTACTCTTCGCGCAGCACGTCGATCACAGACTCCAACGCGTCCAGTCCGTCCCTCATTCCGAACGCTGCTTTCGCGTCCCCGTTCCGATCCAGTTCGATCGACTGACGCCTCCAGTCAGCCGATGTGTTGCGTACCCGGAACGTCAATGCCTCAACCGCTGCCCCAATTTGTTTCCTATCGCGGCCTTGAACCGCGAACGTTAACCACTCGGACACGATCTCACGCGCTTCGTTCGCGAGCCGATTCCGCCCCGCTCCGCTGCTTGCCAGTCGTATCAGCCGATCCGCCGCGGTATCCGCTCGGCTTAAAGGCCGCAATCGAAT
>JBEKGV010000265.1:0-6274 GCA_050012615.1 Acetobacteraceae bacterium
GCACCATGATCCGCGCACCGAACACGGCGGCCAACGACCAGCTGACCGACATGGCGCCGAGCACGATGCCGCCGGTCAAAGCGGTCAGGCCCATGGCGCCCTGAACGTAAGCGGGCAGATAAGCGGAGATCCCCATCATCATGGCGCCGGCCGCGCAACTGCCAAGCGAACCGACGACGATGACCCGGCTGTGCCGCCATAATTCGAACGGGAGCATCGGCTCCGGGGTGGTGCTTTCGTGAAGCAGCAGCAGCACGCCGCTGATCGCAGTCGTCGCCAAAACGGCGCATAACACCAGCGGCGTGAACTGGCCGCCTTGCACCAGAGCCAGTACCAGACTGCCTGCTGTCAGCAACGTCAGCAACGCACCGATCCAATCGATGGAGCGGCGGCGCGGCGCGGCGGTTTCACGCAGAAATACACCGACCATCAGCACCGCCATCAAAGCGATTGGAATCTTGACCCAGAACACCATCGACCAGGACATGTTCTGGATCAGGAACGCGCCCAGAGAAGGCCCGACGACGGCGGAAACTCCGAACACGCTGGAGACGAGGCCCTGAACATGCGCGCGCTCGGACGGCGTGTAGATGTCGCCCAGTATCGTGGCGGTGATGGGTTGTACGGCGCCGGCACCGAGGCCTTCGATCGCTCGGAAGCAGATCAGCGGCACCATGCCCCAGGCGAAGCCGCACAACAGAGCCCCAATGATGAACAGGCCGATGCCGGTGAAGAACACTTTCTTGCGGCCGAACATGTCGGCGAGGCGTCCGTAGATTGGGATGCTGACTGCCTGGGTCAACAGGAAGATGGTGAAGACCCAACTGAAGAGGTCGAACCCGCCAAGCTCGCCGACGATGGTGGGTAACGTTGTCGAGATGATCGTGCTTTCGATCGCCGTGACGAATGTCGCGATCAGGCAGGCCGTCAGTACTAACGATCGACCCTGGACCGCGGTTCGTTCAGGAGCCGCCACGATGACATTAGGACGTTGTACAGCATCCGCGCCTGCACCGCGCGCGGTTTCCGTCGCGTTATTTTGCATGGACCATTTCCAAATTCGCGCGTGTTCTGTCATTCCATTGGTTACAAGACAACCCCGGCGTCAATCGTGGCGCGCTTGACGCTCCGGTATGGTCCTGCGACCGTCTTGCCGATCAGTCCCCTAAAGCGGCCCCGACGAGGCTGCTACGGCGAAGCCAGAAGGAACGGCCATGAAATTCGGCGTTTTCTATGAGCATCAATTGCCGCGGCCCTGGAATGCGCACAGCGAATACGAACTGTTCCAGAATTCGCTCGCTCAGGTCGAACTCGCGGACAAATTGGGCTATGACTACATGTGGGAAGTCGAGCACCACTTCCTCGAGGAATACTCTCACTCGTCCGCGCCCGAGGTATTTCTGGCCGCCGCCAGCCAACGCACGAAGCGTATTCGTCTGGGCCACGGCATCGTGCAGATCACCACCAATCAGCCGCACCGTGTCGCGGAGCGAGTATCTACTCTCGACCTGATCTCCGGCGGCCGCGTCGAACTTGGCCTGGGTGAGGGTGCCGGGCCCGCGGAGCTGCACCCGTTCGGCATTCGCGTGCGAGATAAGCGCGAACGCTGGGAAGAAGCGGTGCAGGCGATCGTCCCAATGTTCACCCGTGACAGTTGGGAGTTTCACGGCAGTTATTACGACTTCCCTGCGCGTAACGTGATTCCGAAACCGTTTCAAAAACCGCATCCGCCGCTTTGGGTCGCATGTTCGAACATTCGCACCATCGGTGAAGCCGGGCAGTGGGGAATGGGAGCGCTTGGTTT
Source organism: Acetobacteraceae bacterium (assembly GCA_050012615.1). GTDB lineage: Bacteria > Pseudomonadota > Alphaproteobacteria > Acetobacterales > Acetobacteraceae > Rhodopila. Next base: position 1,805 of record JBEKGV010000265.1, read on the forward strand.
CAGCTTCGTATCGCCTGACGCGGCGCGTGCGTGGGTTCACAAATACTACAACATGCTGCTCGATCAGCCGAAGCGGCTGACCGATTACCAGGCCAATCCGAACGTCGCCATCGTGAATGGCTTCATGTGCGCGCCAACAGATGAAGAGGCGCTGGAGAAAGCCGCCGGCTGGACGTTTTTCATTTTCGCGCTGTCCTATTATGGGCGCAAAGGGATCGACGCACCGGGGAAGGGCGACCTCTGGCGGGAATACCAGGACTGGCGGAACTCGGAGAAAGCGCAACAGGCGCTGCGCAATGGCCTGATCGGCTCACCGGAAACGATCCGCAAGCGGCTTCGCCTGTTCGAGGAAGCGCATGTCGATCAGGTGATCCTGCTCAACCAGGCCGGCAAGACCTCGCATCAGGACATCTGCGACAGCCTCGATCTGTTCGCGAAGGAAGTGATGCCGGAATTCCATGACCGTCAGCCGGCACAGGATCAATGGAAACAGGGCGTGCTGAACCGCGAAATCGTGCTGCAGGATCTCGATACCGAGAAATACGATCTCTATGCCCATCAGAATGAAGACATCGTGCGCCTGACGCCGGAGCAATTGCGCCACCGTATGGCGGAGAAAGAGAGATTGGCTGCCGCGGGCGAATAAACGGCAAGGGAGATGTTCGATGCGACAAATGGTGATGGTGGGATTTCTGCAGGCGCAGAATTGCACGAATCTCGTTAGTTCATGGCGGCATCCGCTATCGCGCACGGACACGTGGAGCCCCGAATATTACGCCGACCTCGGCCGCGTGCTGGAGGAGGGCAAGTTTCAGGTGGCCTTCTTCGACGACCGTCTCGCGATGCCGGACCGCTATGGCAACGACCATAAGCACACGGTCGAGAACGGCATTCGTTGCGTGAAGATGGATCCGATCGTCGTCCTCATGGTCATGGCCGCCGCGACAAAGCGTCTGGGCCTCGGCGCGACCCGCACGACGACCTATTACGAGCCATTCGACGTCGCCCGCGCGTTCGCCACCATCGACCTGATGACCCACGGCCGAGCCGCCTGGAACGTCGTGACGTCAATGAACGACGGCGAGGCCCTCAACATGGGCAAGGAACTGCACCCCGAACACGACGGCCGCTACGATCAGGCTGAGGAGTTCATGGAAATCGTCATGGGACACTGGACGTCCTGGGATGACGACGCGATCGTGCAGGATAAGAAATCCGGATTGTTCGCGCATGGCGATAAAGTGCGCCGCCTCGACTACAAGGGAAAGTATTTCAGTTCCCGTGGCCCCTTTACGGTGCCTCGGTCGGAGCAAGGTCACCCGGTGGTGATCCAGGCCGGTCAGAGCGCCCGGGGGAAAAAGTTCGCGGCGAAGTGGGGGGAGCTGCTGTTCGTCGGCAGCCCGCCGACGCTGGACATCGGCCGCCAGAATTACAAGCAGATCAAGGATGCTGTCGCGGCCAATGGCCGTGATCCGAACCATGTTATTATTGCGCCGTCTGCTTACATCATTTGCGGCGAATCGAAGATGGAAGCGGAAGATAAACTGGCACTGACGGAAAAGCTGACGCCGGACATCGATGCATTGTCGCTGCTGTCGGAAGCGATGAATTTCGATTTCGCGTCCAAGGGATTGGACGAGCCTTTCACCGACGAAGAACTGGCCAGCATCTCCGGCACGCAGTCGATGCGCGATCGCGTGGTCGCGATCTCCGGGATCAGCAATCCGACGCCGCGCGAATTTATCAAATTCAGCCGCCGCGCTCGCCCGACTAAACCGTTCAGCGGCGGACCGAAGGAGGTCGCGGACGGGCTGGAGGAGTGGTTCTCGACCGGTGTGTGCGACGGCTTCGTGGTGGCCGCGACCCATTCGCCGGGCACCTATATCGAATTCGTGAAATACGTCGTGCCGGAACTGCAACGGCGCGGGCTTTATCACAAGGACTACAAAGGCGCCACGCTGCGCGAAAACCTTGGCCTGCCCATCCCGCGGATCGGCGGCTGAACAGGAGAAAAACCATGATCTACGAAATGCGCACCTACACATTCCATCAAGGCAAACTGCCAGCCTATCTGGACCTGGCGCGGAAAGTGGGCCGCCCGGTACGCGGCCAGAACTACGGCACCAACCACGGCTATTGGGTGGCGGAGTTCGGCTCGCTCAATCAGGTTTGGCACCTTTGGAGCTACGCGAGCCTCGACGAGCGTAAGCGGGTGCAGGGCGAGTTGGCGAAGAACGAGCGTTGGACAAAGGAATACGTGCCGAACGTGCGGCCTTTGCTGGCTCGGCAGGACATTCGCTTTCTTAACCCCGTTTACGGCGTCAATCCGCCGGCGAAGGAGGGCGGCTTCTACGAGCTTCGCATGTACCGCACCAATCCGGGCCTCGCCGCGGGTTGGGCCGCGGCGTTCCGTGACATCATGCCCGTGCGGGAAAAGTATTCTCGCAATATCGGCATTTGGACCGGTGAAGCACCGCAGCCGAACGAGGTCTGGCACATGTGGAATTATCAGGACACGAATGAACGCACAAAGGCTCGCACGGAGCTGTTCAAGGATCCTGAGTGGTTGAATTTCGGGAGCAGAGGTGCCGGAACGATTGTCGAGATGCAGAACACGATGCTCATTCCGACCGATTTCTCCGGCCTGAAATAGGCGTGCCATGAAACTCGGCCTGTCGCTCGGGTATTCCAAGGCCCACCTCGACATTCCGGTGAAGCTTGTGCAGCGGGCTGAGGAACTTGGCTACGACTCAGTCTGGAGCGCGGAGGCTTACGGATCGGACGCCGTCACGCCTCTCGCGTATCTCGCCGCTCTGACGAAGCGGATTCGTCTCGGCACTGGGATCATGCAATTGGCCGCGCGCACACCGGCCAACGCAGCGATGTGTGCCGGTACCGTCGATGCCCTGGCCGGCGGCGGACGTTTCATCGCCGGTCTGGGCGTTTCGGGTCCGCAAATTGTCGAGGGATGGTATGGTGAACCCTGGGGCCGGCCGTACTATCGGATCCGCGATTATGTCGCCATCATGCGGAAGATCTTCGCCCGTGAAGAACCGGTCACGCATGACGGGCGCGAGATCAGCCTTCCCTACAAAGGCGAAGGTGCGATGGGTGTCGGCAAACCGCTGAAATCCATCCTGCACATGAACCCGCACATTCCGATTTATCTCGCCACCGGCAATGAATCGACGGTGAAACTAACCGCCGAGATCGCCGATGGCTGGGTGCCGATGGGGTTCTTCCCCGGCTCGATGGAGTTCTACCGTCCCTGGCTGGAAGAAGGCTTTCGCCGCGCCGGCAATGGCAAAACCTTGAAGGACCTGGAAATCCAGGCCTCGGTGCATGTCGAGGTCAACGACGACGTCAAGGGCGCGTTGGCCAAACTTAAGCCGGAGGTCGCGCTTTACGTCGGCGGCATGGGCCATCGTGACAAGAACTTCCATAAGGACATCATGGTTCGTTACGGATTTGGCGATGCCGCCGATCGAATCCAGGAACTCTATCTCGCGCATCGCAAGGAGGAAGCGACAGCAGCGGTACCGGACGAATGGGTGGACCTGAAGTCGCTGGTCGGCCCACCGGCTCGCATCAAGGAGCGCTTCCGCGCGTGGGAGGACAGCGGGGCCAACGGCGTGACCGTCCGCTCCCGCCAGCCCGAAGCGATCGAGGTGATGGCCGAGGCCGCACGCCTGAACTGGCCGCGCGCCTGAACTGCCCACATACCTGAACTGAGGGACGGGAAACGATGCGGTACAGTGACAAAATCGCGCTCATCACGGCAGCGGCGAGCGGCATCGGTCGCGCCACCTGCGATATCATCGCGCGCGAGGGTGGCATCGTGATCGCCGTGGACAACAGTCAGGAGAGGCTCGATGCCGCGGTCGATGCCATGAACAAGGCCGGCGGCCGGGCCCATGGGCGGCTGTGCGATGCCCTCGACCCGTCGCAGGTCGACGCCGTCGTGGCCAGCGTGGCCGAAGAGTTCGGCCGCATCGACGTCCTGGTCAACGCGGTTGGAGGAAGCACGATCATCTCCCGGCCAGCGGCGAAAATCGACGAATTGACCCTGGATGAGTGGCAACGGCTGATCAACTTCAATTTGAACGGAACGTTCCTGTTCCTTCACGCGGTCGTGCCGGTCATGAAAGCCCAGAAGAGCGGGAAAATCGTCAATCTCGCCTCCATTGCCGGCCGCGGTCTGAGTTCGTCATCCTCCGTTGCCTACTGCGCGGCGAAGGGCGGCATCATTGCGTTGACCCGCAAGCTGTCCCTCGAACTCGGCGAGTTCAACATCAACGTGAACGCCGTCGCACCCAGCCTGACTTTGACCGAACGCATTCGCCCACACTGGAACCAGCGCTCGCCCGAAGCGCAATCGGCCGAGATCGAGCGTACTCCCTTGAAACGGGTGGCTGAGGCGGCGGACCAGGCCAAGGTCATCTGCTTCCTGGCCTCCGGCGATGCCGACTT
>JBEKGV010000266.1:0-6265 GCA_050012615.1 Acetobacteraceae bacterium
GGCTCGGATCGCATCGTCGAGCCCGTCGTGTATGGGGATCACGGTATCGATCGCACTGGCCTCCAACACGCTGCGAACGTCGGGAGTTGGGCCGAACATCACGCAAATGCCGCGCTTGCTGGCGATCGACTTGGCCGCGACGACGATGCTTCGGATGCCCAGAGAGGCAAGGAAATCGACGGCGCTCAGATCGAGGACCACGTTCCGCTTGGACCCGGCGATGATGTTCATCGGCATGTCGATCTCGCGCGCACCGGCGATGTCGATGCGTCCAGATAGTCTCACCACCGTCACACCGCCACCCAGATCATTTATCTCGATCGGCATCGTTTTTTTCCCCACCAGAACTGTGCATTGGTCGATCATCCCGTATAGCACGCCGATCTCGCGCAATGCCAGGCACCGGTGTACCAGTGTCATCAAACCTTCATGCGAACGGTGGCGGTCATCGAACAAAAGCAGTCAGTCGCCTCGGTCTCGCCGTCCCCGGTGAGCGAGACGGGCGGCTATCGGTCCTGAAGATTGACCAAGATCACGCGATCGCGCGCCTCGCGATACGAGCGGCCGGATGAGGGACTTTGAGTAAAGGGCGTCATGCCCGCAGTTTGGACACTTTGCCTGGAACGGATCGGGCAGTCTCTCGACCTTTTTGAGGTCGGCGACGGCGAAAACCAATGAATTCTCCGCGCCGCATTGGTGGCACGCGATGCCAGGGCGCGCGAAGCCGACGGATGACCCACTCAAGATCAACTTCCCCAGACCACTCCGCGCTCCATGCGCCAAGGCAACCGAGTCGACCAAGACAATGTGCCGTTATGGTTTCGTGACAGCCTGTCAAATAGGTCGTACCCTCCGCCGCGGGCCGGCATGTCCATCGCGCGACAAAGGCCAAAGCCGACTGACCACGGAACAAAAACCAACGACCCCCGGGAGCGATCGGAATGCCAACACCCAAAGGAGCATGGGCTGTCACGTCGTTACTCTTCCTCTACATGATGATTAACTTCGCCGATAAGGCTGTCGTCGGTCTCGCCGCCGTGCCGATCATGAAAGAAATGGACCTGTCCCCGAAACAATACGGTGCGCTCGGGTCAAGCTTCTTCCTGCTGTTTTCGCTTTCCGGCATCCTGATTGGCTTCCAGGCCAACCGCCGCCCGACACGCTGGATCATCCTGCTGCTCGCCGCATCCTGGGCCGTCGTGCAGTTCCCGATGCTGGGGCCGGTAGGATTCATCACGCTGCTGGTCTGCCGCGTGCTGCTCGGGGTAGGCGAGGGGCCGGCTGCCGCCGTCGCGCTCCACGCCGTCTACAAATGGTTCCCGGACGAGAAGCGTACCATGCCCACCGCCATACTCTCGCAAGGCGCGGCGATCGGAGTGATCGTCGCTCTGCCCATACTGAACTGGATCATCGTCCACTACTCCTGGCACTGGGCTTTTGGGGCACTTGGCCTCGCAGGGCTGGTATGGGTGACCGCATGGTATTTCATCGGCCGCGACGGGCCGATCGCGGACCCGCCGATGCAAGCCAAGGGCGCCGAGCGCGTTGGGTATGGCCGGATCCTGCTTGCCCCGACTTTCATCGGCTGCGTTCTGGCCTGTTTTGGTGCTTACTGGGCGCTGTCTCTGGGTCTCACATGGTTCACGCCTTTCGTCGTCAAAGGTTTGGGCTTATCGCAGGCGAGCGCCGGATGGATCGCTACACTGCCATGGGTCATGGGAGCCTCCACAGTGATGTTGGCAGGCTGGTTCTCGCAGGTCCTGGTCGGGCGGGGAGTGACCACTCGCGTGGCCCGAGGCGTACTTGGCACTGTGCCGATGATCGCCGGCGGAGTGCTGCTCGCGATGCTGCCATGGGCAACGAGCGCCGCGGCGAAAATCGCGATACTGGTAATCGGGACCGGTCTGACCGGTCCAATCTATGTGGTTTGCGCCCCGATGATTGCGGAATTCACTCCGATTTCACAACGAGGCGCCGTGATCGCCATTTTTGGGGCGATCTACACGCTTGCGGGTGTCGTCGCGCCCTATGCGAACGGGAGCGTGATCGAAGGCGCCGCGACGATGCTGGACGGCTACCAGACGGGGTACCTGATTTGCGCCGGAATGCAGATGGCGGGCGGGGTCTGCGGGTTGTTGCTGATGTGGCCTGCGGCGGATCGCGCCCGCATCATCAACCATCGGATCGCGATGGTGGCGTCCGCGGCATAGGCCCGCCGAATTCGTCGAGAGTATGATCAGCAAACGGGAGCGCCGGCCGTGATTGATGAAGCCGCTTCATCTGAATGCCAGTTCCAAACGAACGACGCGGATCGCCGATGGGTCGAGTATGTTCTCGCGCATAAGTGGATCATGTCTGACAGCCGGGCACCGATGGCGGTGACGTTGGGAGGCCGGAACGACATCGCGATCGGCGCTTATCACACCACACTTCAGGCGCTGATCGCCGCGCGCCCGAATGCCTCAGTGGACGCACTGTTTGAGTTTTGTCTGACGCATGACGCGTGGAAAATCCTGCCCCTGAAACTCTATCGGCCGCTGGTGTATTACGCGGCCTTTGGAACTGATGATATTTTTGGCTGCCTGCGCGCCGCGATCGTCTCGTTGCTGGAATTTGGCAGGTGGGACCATGAGATTGGCATTCTGACGAGAACCGAGGACCTCGTGAAAGTAAACACGGCCGTCGCGGATCTCAATCTCGGAAATCGCCTGCACATCGTGACGGTTCCAGGGGCCGACATCCTGGATTGGTGCCTCGCGCGCTATCGGATCGACGCCGTGGAGATAGTCGCGACCCACCAGCCGATTCTCTATCTGGATGTCGACGTGATTTGCGATGCCCCGCTGGACGATCTTTGCCTTCAGCTTACCCACTCCCGCACGATCGAGGTCCTGCCGGAAGGGCGGCTCGACGAAGGTGACCCTGACTCATCAGGACACTGGTTCGGCTGGCGTCTGATGGCAGCAGATGGCCTCGACTTCGATCCGTTGGAACGCGGGTTTTCATCCGGCATCCTGGGCGTCGCCAACAAAAAAATCGCCGCACAGGCGTTCAGTGCGATCTTGCGTTCGGCCTATCATCACTCGGAGCAAGTCGGCGATCGACATCGTTTCGCGGGTTACGATCAGCCGTTCGCCGGGTACGTCTTGAAGAAGTTGCGCCTCACGTCGAGCGATTTGCTGCCGGCGATAGCCCAGTTTTGCCGTGTCGATCCGGCAACGATGCCTTTGCCGATGCCGGTCAGGCCCTCGGGCCTTGTCCATTTCAACGGAATTGTCGGTGACGCGTCCGCTAAACGCCGCGCCATGGAACATTATTTGGCGGCGCTGTATGCTCGAAGGAAACGCGGTGTGGCGCACGCCCAGGGCAGCGGGCAAGACAATGGGGAAACGCCATGAGTCCAGACATCGGGCTTGGCAACTGGCTGTATCAGAGGGCCCTGCGCACTCCGAATCGCAAGGCTTTGACATTCGAGGGCGTGACCTGGATCTATGCCGAACTTCAGGACCGTATCGACCGTCAGGCCAATGCCCTCCGCGCCAACGGTGTCCGCCAAGGTGATCGCGTCGCATTCCTGGGCTTTAACCAACCCGCCTTCGTCGTCACTCTGTTCGCCGCCGCCCGCCTCGGCGCTATTTTCGTGCCGCTCAACTTCCGGCTCAGCGGGCCGGAACTCCGCTACATCATCAACGATGCCGGCCCGCACACTCTGATCGTCGACGCGCCGCATCGGCCCGTGATCGACACGATCCGGGAGGCGCTGCCATGCCGCCGCTTCTTCTCCGCCGACCAGCCGGCAGAGGGCTGGCCCGCGCTCGACTCGTTGATCGAGGCGCATTCGCCAATCCGCTCTGGCATCGCCGCCGCGGAGGACGATGTCGCGATCATCATGTACACCAGCGGTACGACCGGACGGCCAAAAGGCGCGATGCTGACGCATGGCAACCTCTGGTGGAACAACGTCAACGTGCTGCACGCCTACGACGTGAGCGAGAGCGACGTCTCCCTGCTCGTGGCGCCGCTGTTTCATATCGGCGGACTGAACGTCAACTCTCTGGTGATTTGGCAGAAAGGCGGCCATGTCGTTCTGCACCGCGGTTTCGATGCGGCGCGGTGTCTCGACGACATCGCGCGATACCGCGTGACCACGTTGTTCGGTGTGCCGGCGATGCTGCTGTTCATGAGCCAGCAGCCAGGATTCGCCACCGCCGACCTTTCCAGCCTCGCAACTATCGTCTGCGGCGGCGCGCCGGTGCCGGAGCCATTGTTGCGGCTCTACGCCGAACGTGGCGTGCCGATCAACCAGGGCTACGGGTTGACCGAAACGTCGCCATTCGTGACCTTCCTCGCGCCGGAGTGGGGGATGGCGAAGCTTGGCTCGACGGGCCGCACGCCGCTGTTTTCGGAACTTCGGATCGTCGACGCGAACGGACGCATGATCATCAAACCGCGCGTGAACGGCGAGGTGATCACCCGCGGCCCGAACGTGATGAAGGGCTACTGGAACAATCCCGAAGCGACGGCGGCGGCGATCGATCCAGAGGGGTGGTTCCACACCGGCGACATCGGCTACCTCGACGAGGACGGCTTCCTGTTCATCGCCGATCGGCTAAAGGACATGGTGATCACCGGCGGCGAAAACGTCTATCCCGCTGAGGTGGAAAGCGCGCTTTACGATCATCCCGCCATCGCGGAGATCGCGGTCATTGGACTGCCCGACGACCAATGGGGCGAGGCGGTGGTCGCGGTCGCCGCGCTTAAACCGGGTGCGGCGCTGGAGCTGGACGAATTGCGCGATTTCGGCACAGAGCGCCTCGCCCGCTACAAGCTGCCGCGCCGGCTGGAGCTTGTTCCCGCTCTGCCGCGCAACCCGGCGGGCAAGGTGCTGAAGTTTGAATTGCGCGCCCGGTTTGGTGGTGCCGGGCGACAGATTGGTTAATTACCGGAACGTTTGCGATGTGTTACGGTGTGTCGTAGGCTGGCTCAACGACGATGAATGAGCGCAACTTCTCCTGATTTCGCTGCCAGGTCGCGGAGTCTTCGTCCTTCCAGCAGGAGAAGATGTTGGCGCCGGCGAACCAAGTGGTGCGATGGACTTCGCAGACGAACCAATGATTGCGCCGAATGTTCAGGTATCCATTGTGAGTGCGACAGGTCGGGCACACCCCGAAAGTGTCATCAACCTCTGGCCGTCGCGGCTCGTCGTCATTCGCGGCGCTCATTCGGACCATCCCTGAGGAGCCATTACTGGGCCGCGGATTTCCGTCACCCAGGTTTCCGCGGCCGAGGCCTGGCTGATTTACAAGGAATACCGGCACGCTCGGCCTCAATGGGCTCTTTTCCGGGATCTGTCACCCCCGCGAACCCAAAGTTATTCACAGGAAACCGTCCTTATCCACCGCTTCGTCCACAATAAACAGTTCCCGCGGGCACGGGTTCCGACCCAATTCCGTGGTCAATCCAGATGTTCGTGCACGCTCTGACCGGGCCGCACGGAACCCATGGGATTTCCTGAAGGCCGGATCAGGCCGCCCGGCGGCGGGGAAGCGTGGCCGGAGCTTCGACCGGCCAGCGCTTCAACCGGACCTGCCGGCCTTCCTCCATACAAATCTCGCAGTGGATCGTGTGGGCGTCCGCCGGCTGGCCAACCTCCGCGTCGGTGAACCCGCAGTTGGGGCATTCAAAGTGCCAAAGAGTAAGCGCGGACTTTTTGATAGTGGGCATGATCAATACCTCCACCCTCATCCAACCCTCCGCGTTCGAGTCGCGTCCACCGAAAGCCGCGAGGCCGGCAATGCCCTCCTGCTACCGAAACCCTTCCACGACCGTCCGCCGGATCCCCGTCGCGTCCATGCCGGCGAGGCCCATGCGTTCAAGCGTCCGCGCCGTATCGGCGAAATCCGTGCCGGCCAGCGTTTGGGCGAGCTCGATGACGGCGTCGATCCGCGCCGTCGGCACGCCGCAAGCCTGTCCCAGAGCGCGCATCGGCATCAGCCCGACCGGTACATCCTCGGCGATGTATTTGTGGTCCCAGGAGCGCGGTGTGCCGGTCGCCTGATAGGGACCGTCACGGTTCGTTGTCAGCAACTGGCAGGTCTCCGAAAGCGTCGCACCCCGCACGCCGTAGGTCCGCTCGAACCAATCTTCCAGGCTCGGCACCTGGGCTCCGAGAGCGGCGGCCACGGCGACCCGTTCGGCATTGATCGCGCGGTACAGCCGCGCCACCGATGCGGTCACGCCTTCGGCATAAAATTGGTAGCTCTCG
>JBEKGV010000267.1:0-6248 GCA_050012615.1 Acetobacteraceae bacterium
AGGAGCGCGATGAGGAGCGCGAGGCCAAATGGGCGGCCAGGTGGAGTGCCTGCTGTCGGCTTTTGAGCAGGATCACCTGGTCGGCGGCAACGGCCAGCCCACGCGAAGAGGACAGCCAACACGCGATGGCACGCCGCAACGCCGGGCTCCCCGCCGGATGTTCAGCGGCGAGGTGCGTGCCCATGCGATCCAGTCCGGCACGCATGAGGGAGCGCCAGCGTTGGGTCGGGAACAGCGACGGATCCGCCCGGCCGACGCGTGCTTCCGGTTCGGCGACCGCCGGCCCTGGGCACTCATACGGCGTAAGTGGTTCGGCCACGCCCATCGGAGCCGGCGCAGGAAAGGGGCGCGCGACGAAGGTGCCCGCCGACGGCCGCGTCTCCAGGTATCCGTCCGCGATCAACCGCTCATAGGTCAGCAGCACGGTCATCCGGGAAATTTCAAATTGCTCGGCCATCATGCGGCTCGAGGGCAGGCGCGAGCCGGGCCGCAGCCTGCTGGTGACGATCAGGTCTCGCAACTGGTCGAAAATCTGTTGCTGCAGTTGTTGGTCACGGACCAGCTTGAGCGGCATCAACATGCTGGCGTTGTCATGGCCGAAATGCCACCGGGAAAATTCGTTACGCGCGCTGCTGGCATCGATGTCAGCTCTCCATCGCCACACGGTCGACATTCGCCAGAGGGAACGTCTCAGATCGAGGCTAGACCGCGAATGGTAAGCAGCGGATTAATGGATCTCGTTAAATTCGTATTAAAACGCTGGATTTGTATACAAATAACGCGGGCGTGATGGAGATCGATATTTGACATGATGGCCCAAACCATAGTTTCTACGCCGATGCGCAACGGCCATCCTGGCGATTCCTCCACAAACACAGTAGGCATTGGTTCGTGGAAACGCGGATACTGTTAAAATAGAGTTAATAAAGTTCTTCTTGCAACAGGGCTGTCGCGGAAATGACCGATTTTCAAGCGTTCTGCCGTAACTCGCTGGCCGAAATCCGCGCCCAAAGGCGCTATCGCAAATTCACGCCGCTGCGGAAGCAAGTGGATCATTTTCCGGATTACCTCGACGCGGACGGCGGAGATGTCCTCGTCTGGTCCTCCAACGACTACCTTGCGATGGGCAGCCATCCGATCGTCATCGAGGCCGCCTGTGCCGCCGCCCGCGCCATGGGCGCCGGCGCCGGCGGCACACGCAACATCAGCGGCACCAGCCCGCTGCACGACGCGCTCGAGGCCGAACTCGCCGCGCTGCACGCCAAGCAATCCGCGCTGCTGTTCACCTCCGGCTTCGTCTCCAACCAGGCGGCGCTGTCCACCATCCTGAACAGCCTTCCCAACGGCCCCGACCAGCCGTGGCACGTGTTCTCCGACGCCCGCAATCACGCCTCGATGATCGCCGGCATCAAAGGATCGCGCGCCGCCTGCTCGATCTTCCGGCACAACGACATGGCGCATCTGGAGGCTCTGTTGCGGGCCGCGCCGCCGTCCGGGCCGAAGCTGATCGCCTTCGAGTCGGTGTATTCGATGGACGGCGATATCGCCCCGATCGGCGCCATCTGCGACCTTGCGGCGCGCTTTAGCGCGATGACCTATCTCGACGAGGTGCACGCGGTCGGCATGTACGGCCCGAACGGCGGCGGCGTCAGCGAACGTGACGGCGTGGCGCACCGGATCGATCTGATCGAGGGCACGCTGGCGAAGGCATTCGGCTGCCACGGCGGCTACATCGCCGGCGACGCCGACGTGATCGACTTCATCCGCTCTACCGCTCCCGGGTTCATCTTCACCACCGCGCTGCCGCCGATGACCATGGCCGCCGCGTTGGCGAGCGTGCGGCATGTCCGTCAGGACCACGCGCGGCGGGCGAAACTGTTCGAGCGGGCCGACGCGCTGAAGCGCCGCCTCGATGGCGCCGGATTGCCGCGCATCGACGGCGCCGGCCACATCGTGCCGCTGCACATCGGCGACGCCGCGCTGTGCACTGAGGTCAGCTCCCGGCTGCTGTCCGAGTTCGGGATGTACGCGACACCGATCAACTACCCCACCGTACCGCGCGGCGAGGAACGGCTGCGCCTCACGCCCGGCCCGCTGCACACCGATGCGATGATGGATGCTCTGGTGGAGGCGCTGCGCATCCTCCTGCTTCCCGCGCAGCGCGCGGTGGCGTAAGGGCGGGGCGGCAGCGACAGGATCTTCCCATTGGTGCATGCTGAGTCTTTCGCCGCTATCTCCAGGTCCTCGCGGCCCGTCCAGGCCAGACCATGACCAAGGGTTTCAGCGAATGATCACCGAGCTCGGACATATGGCGCTGATCCTGGCGCTCTGCGTGGCTCTGGTGCAGGCCAGCGTGCCGCTGCTGGGGGCTGCCCGAGGTCACGCCGGCTGGATGGCCGTCGGCCGCAACACCGCGTTGGTACAGTTCGCGCTGGTCGCGCTGGCGATGGCCGCGCTGATGCACGCATACGTCACGTCCGATTTCTCGGTCATCAACGTCATCGAGAACAGTCACACCGACAAGCCGCTGCTGTATAAAATCACCGGAGTCTGGGGCAATCACGAAGGTTCCATGCTGCTGTGGATCTTCATGCTCAACCTGTGCGGAGCCGCCCTCGCGCTGTTCTCCGGCAACCTGCCGCCCGATCTTCGAGCCCGCGTGCTGGCGGTCCAGGGTATGATCTCGGTCGGGTTCCTGGTGTTCATTCTGTTCACCTCCAACCCGTTCCTGCGCACCTGGCCTCCGGCGCAGAACGGCCATGGGCTCAATCCCGTGCTGCAAGATCCCGGCCTCGCGTTCCATCCGCCGTTCCTCTATCTCGGCTATGTCGGATTTTCCGTGGCCTTCTCCTTCGCCGTCGCCGCCCTCATAGAAGGCCGGGTCGATGCCGCATGGGCGCGATGGGTGAGGCCGTGGTCTCTGGCGTCCTGGTGCTTCCTGACCGTCGGCATCGCGATGGGCAGCTGGTGGTCCTACTACACACTCGGCTGGGGCGGCTGGTGGTTCTGGGACCCGGTCGAGAATGCCTCGTTCATGCCGTGGCTGATCGGCACGGCGCTGATCCATTCATCCATCGTGGTGGAGAAACGCGACACGCTGAAAAGCTGGACCATCCTGTTGGCGATCGTCACGTTCTCGCTGTCGCTGGTTGGAACGTTCCTGGTGCGCTCGGGCGTCCTCAGCTCGGTTCACGCATTCGCGGTCGATCCGTGGCGCGGCAGCTTCATCCTTTTGCTGCTGATCATCGCGATCGGCGGCTCGCTGACGTTGTACGCGATCCGCGCACCGACGCTGAAAGGCGGCGGACTGTTCGCGCCCGTATCGCGCGAGGGCGCGCTGTTGCTGAACAACGTGCTGCTGACCGCCTGCGCGGCGACGGTATTTCTGGGCACGCTCTACCCGCTGTTTCTGGACGCCGTCGACGGAGCGAAAGTCTCGGTCGGGCCGCCGTTCTTCAATCGCACATTCGTGCCGATGATGGTGCCGGTGCTGATCGCCATGGCGGTGGGCCCGATGCTGTCCTGGAAGCGCGGCGACCTGTTGGGCGCACTGCAGCGGCTGTGGATCGCGTTCGCCGTCGCCTGCGTGTTCTGTTTGGTTTTGCTCTACGCGACATATGGGGGGCCGGTGCTCGCCGTGCTCGGTCTGGGCCTCGCCATGTGGACCGCGATGGGAGTGCTCACCGAATTCGCGGACCGGGTGCGCCTGTTCCGTCTTCCCGCGGCGGAAAGCCTGAGGCGAGCGATCAATTTGCCGCGCTCGGCCATCGGCATGAGTCTCGCGCATCTGGGGATCGCCATTTCGGTGGCCGGCATCTCGGCTTCCGCGTTCGAGCAGGAATATCTCGCGGTCGTTCCGATTGGCGGCGAATTCACGCTGGCGGGCTATCATTTCCATCTCGATAAGGTCGAGAATTTGCAAGGGCCGAATTACGTGGCCAACGACGCGACGTTCGAGGTGTCGCGGAATGGCGGCCTCGTCGCTGTGATGCATCCGGAGCGGCGCTACTTCGCCCTGCAGGACCAAACCACCGCCGAGACGGCGATCCGCACCAGCCCAGTGGCGGATTTGTACATGGCGCTTGGGGATCCTGTGGAGGGAGAAGGCTGGACCATCCGCGCTTATTGGAAACCGCTGGTATCCTGGATCTGGGGCGGCGCTTTGGTCATGGCGTTTGGTGGCGTCGTCAGCCTGAGCGATCGCCGCTGGCGTGTCGGCGCGGCGGCCCGCTCCCGACGGGCCCTGGTAGTGGGCTCGGCCGCTGAGTGACGCGGGGAATGAGCTCGGGGGAGTGAGAATGCGGCGAGCTGTCTATTTGTTGCCGGTTATTATGTTCCTGGCCCTGGCGGGCTATTTCGCGCTCGCGTTGCGGCCCGACTACGATCCGCACGAGCTGCCCTCGGCATTGCTGGACAAGGAGGCGCCGCAATTCTCGTTGGCCGGTTTGAACGGGCCGGGCGTCGCGCGCGATGCGCTTAAGGGTGGTCCGGTGCTGATTAATTTTTTCGCGTCCTGGTGCGTGCCGTGCCGGGTCGAACATCCGTTGCTGATGCGGCTGGCCGAGCGCGACCATGTGCCGCTGTACGGCATCGACTACAAAGACCAGCCGGAGGATGCGACGAAACTCCTGACCCAATTCGGCGACCCATATCGGAGCGTCGGATTGGATCGTGATGGCCGCGTCGGGCTGGATTTCGGCGTTTATGGCGTGCCGGAAACTTACGTCATCGACAGCACGGGCCACATCCGCAAACGGTTCGTCGGCCCACTGACGGCACAGCAGGTGGAAAAGGAATTGCTGCCGCTGCTCAAGACGCTCGGACCGTCATGAGGTGCGCTGCCATTCGACTGGCGGAACCATGGAAGGGACTTATAGCGCTACGGCGCGGATTCCTCGCGCTTTCGCTTCTCCTTTTGGCGACGCTGCCAGGTCTCGCGGTTGAGCCTGGGGAACAGCTCAAGGATCCGGTGCTGGAAGCCCGCGCGAGGGCGATCAGCTCCGGCCTGCGCTGCCTCGTTTGCCAGAATGAAACGATCGACGAGTCAAACGCGGGTCTGGCGCACGACATCCGTGTGTTGCTGCGCGAGCGCCTGGTGGCGGGCGAAACCGACGCGCAGGCGGTCAAAGCGATCGTCGGCCGCTATGGAGATTTCGTGCTGCTGAACCCTCCGGTGAGACCCGCGACCTATGTGCTCTGGTTCGGCCCAGTGGTTATTTTGGTTGGCGGGCTGATCGGGGGAGCGGTTTGGTTGTACCGTCGAACCAATATGGCGGGGTCCCCGGCGCCATTGAGCGCCGAGGAGCACAGTCGGCTCGAGGCGGTCCTGCGTGAGGTCGATCGCTAATGCTGTTCGACCTGATCAGCGGGGGATTGGTGCTGGTCGTGCTCGCGGCCATTGGGTTGCCGCTGTTGTCGCGCGCGCGGGTATTTCCCTCACGCGGTCAGTACGACCGGGCGGTTTACCGCGACCAACTTCTGGAAGTCGACCGCGATGTCGCGCGCGGTGTGCTTACCGCGGAGGAAGCCGGCGCAGCGCGCCTGGAAATTCAGCGGCGGCTGCTCGCGGCCGATGCGACTACCGCCACCGCGGACGG
Source organism: Acetobacteraceae bacterium (assembly GCA_050012615.1). Taxonomy (GTDB): domain Bacteria; phylum Pseudomonadota; class Alphaproteobacteria; order Acetobacterales; family Acetobacteraceae; genus Rhodopila. The sequence continues at coordinate 5,598 of JBEKGV010000267.1, forward strand.
GTCTGGGTCAGGCCGGGCACGCAGCCCGGCCCTCGCCGCGGCGGCTGCGCTGTTCGTCGTGCTCGGGGCGGGCGGGCTTTACTGGCGTCTCGGCGCGCCCACTCTGTCCGATGCACCGTTCGCGGCGCGGCCCCCGGAACAGGCCGAGATGGCTCCGGCCCCCGACGAGGCCGCCGCGCGAGCGCACATGCAGCAGGCTGCACAGCGGCTGGAGAAGCGGCTGTTGGCGGACCCATCGAATGCCGGCGGATGGGTCCTTTACGCGCGCACCGAGTCGATGTTGGGCGATTGGGGAAAGGCCTCCGACGCCTATAAGCACGCCATCGATCTGGGCCAGAAGGGCGCCGACGCTTTCGCGGGCTACGGTGAGATGCAGGTCATGGCCTCGGACGGTGTCGTTTCGCCGGCGGCGCATGACGCCTTTACATCGGCCCTCGCGTCGGACCCGGGCAATGGTGTGGCGCGCTACTATTTGGCGCTGGCCGATGAGCAGGCCGGCGATGAGCGCAAGGCGATCGATGGCTGGCTGGAACTGGCCGCGGGCCTGCCCGAGGACTCGCCGATGCGCGAGGAAATCGCTCGCCGGGTCGCCGCGGCGGCGAAGTCCGGCGGCATCGATGCGCCGCCCATGCCGAAGGGTGTAGCGGCGGA
>JBEKGV010000268.1:0-10573 GCA_050012615.1 Acetobacteraceae bacterium
GAGCCGGTCACCGCCAGCAAAGCAGCCGCGGCGGCGCCGGCCATGGTCCGGCGGCCGAATTGGGTGGTCATGGGAAGCCTCTCCTGTCTCGCCGCGCTTGCCGGATCGTTGACCGGCACAGAATGACGGCAGGCAGGCGTCGCGCGCAAGCCTCAGCCGCGTTTGCCGAGGTCGACAATCGCCTGGACGATGGCTTCGGGGGCCTCATTGGGCAGGAAATGCCCGGCGACGGGGATCACCCGGCGTTCGTAGCTGTTGGTAAAGTGCTTCGCATGATCCGCGGAGGCTGCGACAGGGCCGACGCCATCCGCCTCGCCGTGCAGGACGATGGCCGGGACTGTGATCGCAGGTTGGGCGGCCAGCCGCTCCTCCACCTGGGCCAGTGCCGGATCGCCGGGCGCGTTCTGATGCCGATGGCGGTAAGATTGGATAACCACGTCGACAAAGTCCGGGTTCTCGAAGCTCGCGACGGTGGTGTCATAGGCGGCATCGGTGAACGCCCAGTTGGGCGACCACATCCGCCACAGCAGTTTGCAGAGCTCATGCCGGTTGGCCGTCAGGCCGGCCCGGCCGCGTTCGGTGTTGAAGTACCATTGGTACCAGTGGCGCAACTCCTGCGTGGGAGCGGCCGGCCGCAGCGCATTAGGGATGTTCTGTATGTTGTATCCGTTGATGGACATCAGTCCGCGCACCCGGTCTGGCCAGAGCGCCGAGACGACACAGGCCGCTCGCCCTCCCCAGTCATAACCGCCGACCACCGCCTGCGGAATCGCCATCGCGTCCATAAAGTCGAGCAGATCCTGGCCCAAGGCGGCTTGCTGGCCGGAACGAGGGGTTTCGGGAGAGAGGAAGCGCGTCGGGCCGTAGCCTCGCAGATACGGCACCAGGACCCGCCACCCTTGCTCCGCGAGCAGGGGCGCGGCGCCGTCATAGGCGTGGATGTCATCGGGGAAGCCATGCAGCAGGATGACGGGCGGGCCCTCGGCGGGGCCGGTTTCGGTGTAGGCGATCTCCAGCGCTGACGTGCGCGTTGTCTTGTGGCTCATGCTGGATCCTTTCTTTCCGGGGGTCGTTCCCAGGATCGTTACAACGGCGAACAAGTCTCCGCCACGGTTCGCGCCAGCAGATAGATCCGCCGCGCCGTGATGCCCGCGCCGGGTGCGGCGGAGGCGATCGAACGCAATACAGGTGCGTCAGCGAGGAAATGCGCGGCAGCCGCTCCGGCGATCTCATTGACGCCATACACGCTGGCCGCCGTCACCGTCGCCCGTCTCACCAAACCCAGTGTAACGCTCACTCCTGGGCGTAAGCCATACAGTGTGGCGACGTCGCGGATCAATTTCAACGAACGGACACCTGCCGCGAGACCATCCAGTGCCGGCGACGGAATGATCGCGACCAGCGCGGCGCCCTGCGAGGCGGCCCTGGTGCCGATCGCTGTTGCCTGCTCTCGCAGAGGTTCGATCGCACGATGCGCCAACATGGCACGTATTTCATCCGTCGTGGTACAGCCGTTCATCGCGAGCCGAACCGAATCAGGATCCGGCAACTTGTTCGCGATCGTCTCGAGCCAGGCGGTGCACTCTTTGCGAGCAGTTTCGATCGGCAGCGCGGGCGATCGGAGCGTGGCGCGCAGGCGATCGACGCGTGTCAGGCGGCGGTAGGAGCGGATTTCGCGCGTCACTCCCCAAAGCACCGCAAGCAGGCCGGTCGCGACGATCGCGAGGCTGGCCCAGCCGAGAACGGGAGAACGGGCCATTTGATCCAGGACAAACCCAATCAGCGCCAGCACCGATCCGCCTAATACGAGAATGCCGAGACCGGCTCCGATCCAGCCCAGTGCGCCTGCGCCAGGGGAGGTCGGGGGGAGATGAATGACCGCTGGGGCTGGTTCGGGCGGGGTGCTGGTGGTCTCGATGAAACCTGGATTGAGCGGACGCTCGGTTGTTTCGGTCCGCAACGTCTCGGTCGGGGGCGTCTCGGGCCGCGGATCGGGAGACTTCGGACCGTCCACGAAGCCTGGTTGGAAGGCTGTCATAGCCTGTCTCCGATCAGGTCGACCATGATCTCGTCCAAACCGAGTTGCGGGATGCCATTCAATGCATTTTGGTCGATCGGCGGTGGGGTGAAAGAGGGCAACTCGAAATAGCGTCCGGACCAAAAGCTGTCTGGCGGCCGGCTGATGGGCACATTGCCGACCCGGTAAGGCCGAGACTTTGTCTCACCGAGTTTTATCCCCCAGACGACCGGTTCGCGATGTCCGTCTGGCTGATCCGCCCACCCATCGGTCGTCGAAACAACCGACGCGGCGGCATGGTAGGACACCGAGCGCGCGTCACCCGGTCCGTGCGTTCGCGCCAACCGCACCATGTCGCGCATCAACGCCCGCAGATTGTCGCGGTGCAATTCCGGCACGTGATCCGCCTTGGTCGCCACGAACGCGATGCGCTCGACCCCGGAGCCGCCGAGCCAGCGTGGCAGAAACGAGTCGCCACCCGTGAGGCAGGCGGCGATGTCGGCGACCGCTCGTTCGGTGTCGTCAAAAGCCGTGCGGCCGGCATGCAGTGCGCCCAATGTGTCGACCAGCACGATCTGGCGGTCGAATGCACGGAAATGCGTGTCGAAAAATGTCGCGCGCATATCGGTTTTGTAAGCCTCGAACCTGGCGTTCAGTAGTTCGGCGATCGAGTCGCGCGCCGGATGTTCCGGCAAATGATCCGCCGGAAAGAACCACATGAATGGCGCGTCATTGCGCGCGCCCATCGTCAGGAAGCGGCCGGGTTGCAAGTACCGCAAGCCGAATTCGGAGCGGCAACGTTCCAGGGCGACTTTGTACAATCGATGGCCACGCTGGATCAGCGCATCGTCGGCCGCGCGCGATGGATCGATATGACTGATGAACGACAAGAACTCCGCCGCGGCATCGGAACGCGGCTTCTCTCGCAGCCGGGCGAGTGTTTCGGTGGACCACCGCGCATGCGACAGGTTCAGCAAAGGCAGATCCAATAACCATTCGCCCGGGTAATCCAGCAATTCCAATCGCAGCCTCGGCGTGCCGGACAGCGCCCGCATCTGTCCGCGCAGCCCGCCGCCGGCGCGAATTTCCAGCTCGAGTTCGATCTCCGCCAAATCTTCAGTCCGGGCCGGCCACCTCGGCTGCGCGGCGGCGAGATCGGCGAGCTTGCCGAGATAATCGAAGCGCGGTGTCGTGCTGGCGCGAGCGGGAACCAGGCGAACGTTTCGTAATCGATCCTTGCCCGTCTTGTCGATATGCGCCCGCAACGCCGGCATCGTGGGGCGTCCTGTGCCCATCGCCAGCAAATTGGCGATCAGGGACGTGAGAAACACTGTCTTGCCCGAGCGCGACAATCCGGTAACGGCCACCTTGATTGGGCGGTCATTGATCAGGTTGTCGAGCGAAGCCCAGAGCTGCCCGGCCGTGTTCAGAACGCCACGCAACTCTGCCCAGCCCTCCTTCAGACAATGGCGTCAGCGGATCAGATTGTTGGTCACGGCTCCGCCGGTCGCCGTGCGGCCGCCATCGACGACATATTGCGCTCCCGTGATGTTGGACGCGAGATCGGAGCAAAGGAACTGCACGACGTTCGCGACCTCATCGGCGGTACCATAGCGGCCGATTGGAATATTCTGCTGATAGCGGGCGCCGACACTTCCGGGATCGGTTGGATTCAACATCGTCTCCAGTGAATGTATCATTCTCGTATCAATCGGTCCCGGGCATACCGCGTTCACCCGAACTCCGGCCCGCGCAACCTCTCCTGCGGCGGTCTTGGTCAGGCCGATCACCGCGTGTTTCGACGCGACGTAAGCGGGCATGCCGGGCGAGGCGACAAGACCGGCGACCGAGGCCGTGTTCACCACCGCGCCGCTGCCCTGCCTGATCATCACCGGCAGGACATGACGCAGGCCGAGGAATACGCCTTTGACGTTGATCGCCATGACGCGGTCGAACATGTCTTCGTCATATTCCGCCGTCGGTGCGACCGAACCCTCGATCCCGGCGTTGTTGTGGAAACAATCGATCGAACCATAGGCGTCGAGCGCGGCTTTGACGTAGTTCTGAACCTCGGCGGATTTGGTGACGTCGGCCGCGACGAACAGAGCGTCGCCGCCTTGTTGACGCAGGATACCAACGGTTGCCTCGCCGGCGTCTTTGTCTCGGTCGACGACGACGACCTTGGCGCCACGACTGGCGAAACCAATCGCGGAGGCGCGGCCGATGCCGTTGCCCGCGCCGGTGATCAAGGCGATCTTGCCGTTGAAATCCACGTTTTCCTCCATCTGACTATTGATCTTCGCCATTTTAGCACGCCGCCGCGGGCGGAAGGAATTCCCGGCGGGCTTCCTGGAGACAAGCCCACACGTAGGGACCGAAGGACCGCGCTGTCTCGATACGAAAGCTCTGGTCGCCGACACGCCAGAGGACGATTTCCGCTTTGCCGAGAATTGTGCGGAACACGAGATATTCGTCGGGCCCAAGCCAGAGGGCCGTATAACCGTCATGCGCGGCCGCCCGAAGCGTTGGCGCGAGTTGCTGTTCAGTGCGCACGCTGAATTTCCCGGTCGGTGGTAGCGGCGTCAGCTCCGCCGCGGCGCAAGGAATCCCGGGTGGCAGCATGACGGGGTTTTCCGAAAGACACTGTGCTGTGCGCGGCTGCTGTGTCGGGGTAATGGGCCGGGTCATTCGCTCACCGGAGCGATCGTAAAGGACCGGGTCGACGACCATGACCTCGACTTTCCGGCCCGCCAGCGGGACATGCGATTTTGTTCCGATCCGTGCGCGGCCGCCCGAGAGCAATGCCAGCGCGATAGACCGGTACAATGTCGCGCTGTGATACGCGGAGGTGACGTGGCCGAGAGACACAGTCCCCGTGTCGGTCAATTGGGCGCCTTCCTCCAGTAAGATGTTCGGATCCGTCGTCATCAGACCAACCAACTGCCCGCGGTCGTTCCGGAGCATGTCGGGGCGGGAGAGCGAGCGTTTGCCGACGAAGTCCGCCTTGCCGCGCGCGATGGTCCAGGTAAGACCGAGATCGTCGGGAGTGACGGTACCGTCCGTCTCCTGGCCAACGACGGCAAAACCTTTTTCGGCGCGCAGGACGTGCATCGTTTCCGTGCCATAGCGCGTCACACCGGTCTCGCGCAGCGTGTCCCACGCGGCTCGGGCGAAATTCGCGGGGAGGTTGATTTCGAAGCCGAGTTCGCCGGTGAAGCTGACGCGGAACAACCTCGCCGGCACGCCGCCGAACTGGCCTTCGCGCACCGACATGTGCGGCATCCCGGTCAGGTCGATGCCGTCCAGGAATGGTTCCAGCACCTCGGCGGCGCGCGGACCTTGCAGCGCGATCACCGCCCATTGCTCGGTCGTCGACGTCAGCCACACGCGCAGGGTCGGAAACTCGGTTTGCAGGTAGTCTTCCATGTGATGCAGCACGCCGGCGGCGCCGCCGGTCGTACTGGTGACGTGGAACCGGTCGGGTGCCAGACGAGCGACGACGCCATCGTCTCGAATGAAACCATCCTCGCCGAGCAATACCGCGTATTTGCAGCGGCCAGTTGGAAGCCGGGAAAAGTCGCCGGTATAGATGCGGTTAAGGAACTCGGCGGCATCCGGCCCCACGATTTCGATCTTGCCGAGCGTGGAGGCATCGAACAGCCCGGCATCGTTCCGGACCGCTCGACATTCGCGCGCGACCGCCTGACGCATGGTTTCGCCGGTCCGAGCGAAGTAATGCGCGCGCTTCCAGGTGCCGGCGTCTTCGAAGATCGCGTCCCGATCGTCGATTGGTGTGCGGCGGATGGGGTCGAACAAATCGCGTCGAGCCGATCCGGCGAAAGTACCGAATGTGACCGGCGTATAAGGCGGGCGGAAGGTTGTCAGACCGATCTCGGGAATGGACCGTCCGGTCAGTGCGGCGACTGTCGCCAGTGCGTTTAAATTGGCGGTCTTGCCTTGATCCGTCGCCATGCCCGTCGTGGTGTAGCGTTTCACGTGCTCGATCGCGCGAAAGCCCTCGCTCGTCGCGATGGCGAGATCCTTGGTCGTGACGTCGTTCTGGAAATCGACGAAGGCTTTGCCGTGCGCCGGCGCTGTCGAGGGAGCGATCGACGGGTTGTACTTCGGCTCATGGGTGATGTCGAAGATTCTGGGCTCACCGCCTCCGGCACGGTGCCCGTCGGCAAGGCACGTGGCCAGATCGAAGGTTCCGGCGCACGCTCCGACGGAGTGCTCCAGCGCGGCGGATTGTCCGGGCAGAAATGTGCCGCTGGCGGCATCGAAGCGCAGCTTGCCGCGCGACTGCGAAAACAGGTGCACCGACGGTGTCCAGCCGCCCGACATCAACACTGTATCACAACGAATGATCCGCCGTCCGCCATTGGCCCGCACTAACCGAATGCGGTGCCGCCCGCCTGTTCCGGTGATCCGTGTATCAAGGTGGACTGGAATCCCAGCCACTCGCGCCAGTTCACGCAGTGACGGATCAACCCCTACCCGCATGTCCAGGATACCGGCGATCCGGGCCCCTGCCGCGGCCAATGCGAAAGCGGTGAACCACGCGCTGTCGTGAGAGGTTGCCACGACAATCCGACGGCCGGGCACGACGCCGTAGCGATGCAGATACGTCGCCGTGGCACCCGCGAGCATGATCCCCGGCCGGTCGTTGCCCGGGAACACCAGGGGGCGCTCGATCGCGCCGGTCGCGATTATGACTTGCTTCGCCCGCACGAACCACAGCCGCTCACGTGGCGAATTGGGATTGGGCTTTTCGACGTGATCGGTCACACGTTCGGCGAGAGCGATCATGTTGTCGGGATACCAGCCAAATGCGGTAGTGCGCGGCAAGATGGTCACGCGATCATCGAGCGATGCGGCTATCCAGTCGCGCGCCCTGACGCCGTCGATGCGCGTCTCCGGTCGAGCCAGTAACGAACCTCCGGGTGCCGGTTGCTCTTCACAAAGAATGACGCGGCGCGCACGAGTGCTGGCTGCGTTGGCCGCTGCGAGGCCCGCCGGGCCCGCGCCTATGATAAGTACGTCACAATGCGCGTAACGATGCAGATACCGATCAGGATCCGGGGTGGCGGGAGCGCGGCCCAATCCGGCGGCGGCACGGATGAAGGGCTCGTAAAGACGCCGCCAAAACGACGCGGGCCACATGAAGGTCTTGTAGTAAAAGCCAGCGGACAATAGCGGCGCCAGCAATCCGGCGATCGCACCCAGATCGAATTGGACGGATGGCCATGCGTTTTGCGTCCGGACGTCCAGGCCCTCGTAAAGCTCAACCGTGGTCGCGCGGAGGTTCGGCGTTATCCGTCCGCCGCCGCGATCGATCGTGACGAGGGCATTCGGTTCTTCGGAGCCCGCCGACAGGATCCCGCGTGGCCGGTGATATTTAAACGATCGCCCAACGAGATGAACGCCATGCGCCAGCAGCGCGGATGCCAAAGTATCGCCGGCAAAACCATCGAACGATCGTCCGTCGAAAGTGAAACGGATCGGTTGGTCGCGATTGATCCGCCCGCCGGACGGCGTCCGGTATGGTTGTGTCATTCGGGCCGTGTTTCGCCGGGCTTGTAGGAGGCAATGACTCGGTCGGTTACCGTGTCTCGGATGCAATTGAAAAAACGTCCGCAGCCGTGAACGTGCCGCCATCGTTCCGCATGAACGCCTCGCGCGTTGCTTCGGTTATACAGAAAGTCGGCCCATGCGGCGTCGGTCACCGAAGCCGGGTCCGCTGGGCGCGCGATGTGTGCTTCCCCGGCATGCCGGAATTCAATTTCCGGTCTTGGCCCGCACCAGGGACATGGGATGAGCAGCATCAGTGAGACACCGCCGCGGCCGCGGCCTCGTCGATCAGGCGTCCTGTACGGAAACGATCCAAACGAAACGGTGCCGCGATCTCGTGCGGCTCGTCCCGGGCGATGGTCGAGGCAAACACATGGCCGGAGCCTGGGGTCGCCTTGAACCCTCCGGTTCCCCACCCGCAATTGACGAACAGGCCCGGAACGGGGGTCAGTCCGATGATCGGCGACCGATCAGGCGTGCAGTCAACGATACCAGCCCAGTTTCGCAACATTCGCAGTCGCCGAAATGACGGGAACAGCTCGCAGATCGCCTCCAAGGTCTGCGACGCGATGTGTGGCCCGCCTGCCTGGCTATAGGACGTGTAAGCGTCCGTGCCCGCACCGATCACCAATTCCCCTTTGTCGGATTGGGAAATATAACCGTGGACGGTGTTCGACATGACCACGCAGGGCATGACGGGCTTCACCGGCTCCGACACCAGAGCCTGCAGGGGAAATGATTCCAGCGGCATCCGCACGCCGGCCATGGCCATCAGCACGCTGGTGTGACCCGCGGCGACGATGCTTATTTTTTTCGTCCGGATGGCGCCGCGCGTCGTTTCCACGCCAGTCACCGCTCCATTCGAACCGCGGTCGATCCCGATCACCTCGCAGTTCTGAATGATATCGACGCCCAGAGCGCTCGCCGCACGCGCGTAACCCCAGGCGACGGCGTCATGCCGCGCCACTCCGCCACGCCGTTGCAGCGCCGCCCCGAGGACCCGATGGCGAACCGAATGCCCGATATCGAGCGGCGGACAAAACGCCTGCGCCTGCTCGGGGGACAGCCACTCATTGTCGATGCCCTGTAATCTGTTCGCATGCACATGGCGCAGGAACACAATCACATCGTGATGATTGTGCGCGAGCATCATCACGCCGCGCGGCGAATACATGACGTTGTAGTTCAGCGCCTGAGACAAACCCTCCCACAGTTTCAGTGCATGCTCGTAAATCGCCGCGCTCTCGTCCCACAGGTAGTTCGATCGAATGATCGTTGTATTGCGGCCGGTGTTGCCACCGCCTAACCAGCCTTTGTCGAGCACGGCGACGTTTCGGATTCCATGCTCCGCCGCGAGATAATACGCTGTCGCGAGGCCATGGCCGCCCGCGCCAACGATGACGGCATCGTAGTCGCTCCGCGGTTCGGGTGAGCGCCATTGTTCCGGCCACGAACCGCCAAAGGCGCGACGCAAAAGCGACCAGGCGGAGAAGTGAGCAGGACCAACCATGCGACGATTCTGTTCGCCTGGACGCGATGGTGCAAGGCATCCTCGCGTCATGGCCGGGCTTGACCCGGCCATCAATCGCCGCACAGTGCCGCTATAGATGGCCGGGTCAAGCCCGGCCATGACGGTTTCGAGGCGATGACGGTTTCGAGGCCATGACGGTTTCGAGGTCATGACGGTTTAGCGGCCATGACGCGCACCTCAGCGATAGTGCGTACATCGATGGCTCGATAAAGGGGGAATGAAGATGGCTGACTACGACTACATCATCATCGGCGCCGGCTCGGCCGGTTGCGTGCTGGCCAATCGGCTGACGGAAGACCGGACCAGCCGCGTGCTGCTGTTGGAGGCCGGGCCGCCGGACAAATCCATGTGGATCAACATCCCAGCCGGCTTCACTAAACTGCTGAACAATCCCGTCTACAACTGGAACTTCGCCACGGAACCCGAGCCGAACGCGAACAACCGTTGCATTCCGGTGCCTCGCGGCCGCACCTTGGGCGGCTCCAGTTCCATCAACGGCATGCTCTACGTCCGCGGGAATCCTCTCGACTACAACACCTGGGCTCAATACGGTAATCGCGGCTGGTCTTATGAATCCGTGCTGCCCTACTTCAAGAAAGCTGAACATTTCGAACCTGGAGGTGACGAGACCCGCGGCATAGACGGTCCGCTTCACGTCACGAACATGGTCGAACGGGCCGAGTTGCTGGATGCGTTCGTCGACGCTGCCGCGGCGGAAGGGTTCCCCCGCAATAAAGACTACAACAACGGCCATCAGGAAGGTTTCGGCTATTTCCAGGTCACACAAAAGAACGGCGAGCGGTGGTCGACCGCGCGCGGGTTCCTCAATCCGGCCCGGAAGCGGCCCAATCTGCATATCGAAACCGGAGCTTATACCACGAAGATTTTGCTCGACGGCAGGCGCGCCGTCGGAGTCGCTTATACCCAGAGCGGCGTCGTGAAGGAGGCTCGGTGCGGCCGCGAGGTGATCCTGGCGGCTGGTGCGGTAAAGTCGCCGCACATTCTGGAACTGTCGGGCATCGGCCAGCCGGAGCTGTTGAGCTCGCTTGGCATCCCGGTCTCGCACGAACTGAAAGGTGTCGGTGAGAACTACCGCGATCACTACGCGCCTCGCATGAACTGGCGCGTGAAGTTGCCGGTGACGTTGAACGAACGCTCTCGGGGTGTCGCTTTGGCGAGGGAGGTGGTGAAATATTATACTCAACGCCGGGGCATCCTGACCTTTACCGCCGGCATCGCATTCGGCTTCGTCAAAACCCAACCCGACATGGAAGAGCCCGACGTGCAATTCCATTTCGCTCATGCGAGCTATGGTAACGCTCAGACCCGGGTGCTTGAGCGTGAGCCGGGGATGACCCTGACGGTGTATCAATGCCGACCGGAATCAAAAGGCTCGATCCACGCAAGGACCGATGACCCGAACGAGGCGCCGGCGATTCGGCCGAACTATCTCG
>JBEKGV010000269.1:0-6223 GCA_050012615.1 Acetobacteraceae bacterium
GGAGTGCCGCCACGCGAAATCCGCGCGTTGGTGAACCGTTATCCAATGCATTACTGGCTGCGGCTGACGCCGTTGCCGATGGGATTGAAGCGCGTTGCCGCCGGACTGCTTGGCGTTACCGGACTGGGCCGGGTGCGGTTTGGAGTCAATGTCGGCAATCTGCTGGCGATTGGCCGCAAGCCGTGCTGAGAGCCAAGGCGCGTTCCCGAACGTGACGGCACTCGCATTTAAACCATTCGGCATTCTGATCTATGTCGTTTTCGGGGGATTATGCCTCGGCGAGGCGTCCGGTCACCGGCGCCCGGCCACGTGGCTGAATGCGGAGACGCATCGTATCCTCGCGATCGCCGCTCTGGCGGCCGCTTATCTCCTGCTATTCGAGTTCGTCGTTTCGGGCAGCCATTTGTTGGTGGCGGCGGTCATGATCGGCACGATCATCTTCGCCGTTCGATACTCTTCGTGGAATGCGCCACTTACCCTGTTTCCCGCGGCCGCCGCGGTTGGGCTGGTCTTGTCGCTGGCGTGGTGGCGGATCGCACCGAATGAGGCCTCGCCACTGCCATTGGCCGCCTTCACGATCGTCCTGAGCGGGTTGTCGGTTGGACTTTCCGATCCGGGGCGGCGCCGGTGTTGCTCGGTCGCCATTCCCATGACCGGTTTTCTGGCCGCCGCGATTTTGTTGCTGATCGACCTTGCAGGTTATCAGCCAGACCAACCGATCCTGTTCTATCTGGCGCATCATTGGGGCGCGTATATCGGACCGGCGCTCGATCTCCGGGCCGGCCTTGTGCCATTCCATGACATTCCACTTCAATACGGTCTCGGACCGACGCTGGTGACCGCCGCTGTGTGTCGCGACACCGATTGCTGGGCCGGCATGGAATGCGCCGACATCGTCGTGAACCTGGTCAGCGGGCTGCTGATCCTGCGGATGGTGTTGGCGACTTCGGTGCCTCGGGGCCCGGCGTGGCAAATCGCCGCGACGATTGTCGTCTTCGCCGCCGTATATCTCTGGCCGGGTAGCCCGGCTGACGGCAGTGGTTTTCTGGCGACGCCAAGTGTTGGCGGGATGCGCTTTCTGCCGGTGACCGTGGTCGCTTTCCTGCTGTTCTTCGCGTGGCCCGCGATGGCGGCCGCCGCGTTGATACCGGCCGTGCTGTGGTCGCCCGAGTCCGCCGCGATGTCGATCACGGTTTTTGGGCTGTGCGAGGCCGCACGCGTTGGCTTTGTGAGGGCATGTCTGCGCGGCGGTGGTTTGCTCGCCGGTAGTTATGCCGCGCTCATTTTGTCGCACCGTGCCATTTTCGGGGTTTGGATGGATCCGCTCGCGCTCGTGGAATACGTACTTCACGTGCCGGGCCCATTGCCGATAGACCCGTTCAGCGACGCGATGCTGCTTGCCGCGGTTCTCGGGCTCGGTTTTTGGTTGATCGTTCGCCGCTCGCCCGATCCGGTGACCGAGTGCCGCGACCGTACGGCGACCGTCCTGCTCTTCGCGGCGGCAAGTTATTGGTTCGGCCGCAGTCATCCGAACAATATTTGCAATTTGGTGCCCTTCCTGGCGCTCGTGTCCTTCAGAGTGCTTGACCGGCCAGCCGGCGATCGTCCGTTGCGCGCGCGGTTGACTTGTTTCGGACTGGCGACATCGGTCGCGGCACTGGCGATGTCACCCTGGCACGCGGTGTCTTTCGCCCTCCCGCCGGCGTTCGACATTCATACGGTGGTCGAGGACTTTGCTTCATTGGAGCCGGATATCGAGCAAATCCGAAAGCAGATCGCTGACCCGGACGGATTGGGCGTGGCCGATTTCGGGCCGTCCTACACTCGTCACCCATCCGAAAAGATCATTTGGACTCCCATGGATCCGAGTTCGCTCTGGAGCTACGTCCCGAGCGAGCGGCGGCGACTTTATATTCAGCGCTCAGCGTCTCGGATACGCCGGGCCGGATGGGCGATCATCGAGGACGAGCAGAGATTTCTGTTTGACGACCTCCAGGCCGGATACACCGTGGCGGAACAACGTGGCTTCGACGGAGCGCGGTCGCCACTGGACGGATCGCGAAGACATTATTTGGTGGCGTGTTTCAATCCGCGACCGGATGTCGCGGCGCCGATTGTTGGACCGCCTTGTCCGTCCATTCCGGGATTTGCTCCGTGATGCGGCGCGGCGGGGAATTGGCCGGATGTCCGAATGTGTTTTGGACGTTGCTTACCCATCCGCGACCGCTACTCTGGTTCCGGTTTGGGCTGGCCGGACTCCTGAACACGGGGTTTGGTTACGTCGTATTCGCCGCTCTCGAACTCATGGGGGTTTGGCCGGGCGCGGCGCTGGCGGGCTCTACCATCGCCGGGATCGGTTTCAACTTCCAGACATCGCGCCGGTTTGTGTTCCGTTCCAAAGGCCACGTTTTGTCGTTCGTCGCCCTCTACACCGTCGTTTTCTCTCTCAACTGGGCGGCGCTTCGGGCTCTGGGGTGGTACGGATTGCCTGACCTTAAATCGCAGGCCCTGCTCGTTCCGCCGATCGCCTTTCTGTCATTTTTTGGCCAGCAACTGCTGGTGTTTGGCGAAGCCGCTGGTTCCGCGGGCGAGCGATCCAACCGGCCGGCGGTTTGCTCGCCACCGATGCTACAGGACCATGGCCATCGATCTTCGCTGATGCGTCCGCATGTTTCACGTCTGCTTATCCCGGGCTGCGGGATTTTTTTCGTCGCGCTCTTCGGCGTGCTTTATTGGTGCGATACCGCGCTTTACCTACGCGTCCTGGTTTGGCTGATCAAAGAGCCGTTCCCGCATCCGTTCATCGACTGGGAAGAGGTCCCCTCCGCCATCCAGTGCTGGCAGCACGGCGTGGATGTCTATGTAAATAACACTTGTTACGAGCCGTTCGCCCATGGCCGGCATGGCTATTCACCACTCTGGCTGCGCATGACATTTCTGCCGTACGGCAAAGCCTGGGTAGCGGCGTTTGGGCTGAGCCTGGCGGTGCTTTTCTTCGCCGCGCTGGTTGTCTTGCCACCGCAGCGGAACATCCACGCATTCTGTGTGACCGCTCTGGCGACCATTTCGCCACTGACGGCATTCGCGCTCGAGCGGGCCAATGTCGACCTGATCATGTTTCTGTTGGCGATCGCCGGGGTCAATTGCTGGTTGAGCGCGCGGCCTTCAAGATTGGCTGGGTATGGTCTCTTCATCGTGGGTGGGCTGCTGAAGTTCTATCCATTCGTATTGATGGCTCTGGCTTTGCGTGAGCGGCCGCGCATGTTCGCGGCGATTTGTACAGTAACGTTGGTGGTCTTACTGGCCTTCGGATTGACGTTTCGCGACGAACTCGCGCGCGTGGGCGCGAATTTTCCGGCGGGCCTGCCGTTCGACGATATATTTGCCGCCGCCAGTCTTCCGTACGGACTCGGAATGATGGCGGGAGTGTCCGCGCCCGGCCTTGACGCACCGCTCGCGACCGCTTCACGGGGCATGGCCGGTCCAGCCGGGCTGCTGCTGTTAACACTGCTGGCGATCGGCTGCGCTCTCCTCATCGAGAGGAAGTTCAAACTCACCGAGGTGCTCGGCGCGATGCCTCGTCGCGACGCCGGCTTTCTGGTGGCCGCGGCGGCGATCGTGTGCGGGTGCTTTTTCGCGGGCCAGAACGTCGGCTACCGCGCTATCATGATCCTTCCGGCGTTGCCGGGACTGCTGTGGTTCGGCCGTTCGTTACCCACGCGCCGCGGGCGAGTTCTGTTCACGGCGAGTGGTTGGTCGATCGTCTTCATCATGTGGTCGATTTTTATCCAGCAGGTCGTGGCGGCGGTTTTCATCCCATTCGGAGCGATGGCTTTTTTCCACTGGCTGCTAAACCAACTGGCCTGGTGGTCGGTTGTGACCGTGCTGCTGGCGGTGCTGTTGAGCTTCGTTCTCGGTTCAGAGATTGGCCGGCTGACGATGCTCCACTTGCAGCCGCGCTCGGCAAATCCCATACCGCCGACCAAATCGCTCTTGACATAACCCCCATCCTGTCGCGCAGTCGCGACCGAGCCCAAATGGGGACAAAATCCGGGCGGGACGCAACACGGGAAACGGACCATGAAATTCGGCATCTTTTATGAACTTCAACTACCGCGCCCCTGGGGCGTCGATGACGAACGGCAACTGTATCAGAACGCTCTGACACAGGTGGAACTGGCCGATAAACTTGGTTACGACTACGCATGGGAAGTGGAGCACCACTTTCTCGAGGAGTACTCGCACTCACCCGCACCGGAAGTCTTCCTCGGCGCCGCCAGCCAGCGCACCAAAAATATCCGACTGGGCCACGGCATCGTGCAGCTGACCACCAATCCGCCGCAGCGGATCGCCGAGCGCATCGCCTGCCTCGACCTGGTGTCCAACGGCCGCGTCGAGTTCGGCACCGGCGAGTCCGGATCGGACACCGAACTCGGTGGCTTCGGGCGGGAGATGGAGACCAAGCGAGAGGTCTGGGAAGACGCCATCCGCTGCATCATCCCGATGTTCCAGGACAAGGGCGTCGAGCTCGATACCAAATGGCACAAAATGCCGTTGCGGAATGTCCTGCCGAAGCCGGTGCAGAAGCCGCATCCGCCTCTGTGGGTCGCCTGCTCGCAACTGGAGACGCTGGAAATGGCCGGCCGCAGGGGACTGGGTGCGCTCGGCTTTCAGTTCCTGTCGGCCGACGCGGCGTTCGCCTGGGTGCACGCTTACTACAACGCGTTCACCAAACGGCAGGAGAAGCTTTGCGATTACGTGACCAATCCGAACATCGCTCTGGTCAGCTATTTCATGTGCGCCGAGACCGACGAAGAAGCTCGCCGCCGCGCCGACGGGGCGACATTCTTTCAGTTCGCGTTGCGGTTTTTCGGCGCGTCGTCGGGACGCAAGAGGCCCGACCCGTACACGGTCAACATCTGGGACGAATACAATAAGTGGAAGGCCGCCAATCCCGAAGCGGCGGCGAGGGCGATCTCGGGCGGCCTGATCGGGTCGCCGGACACAATTCGCAGAAAGCTGCGGCGGTTCCGCTCGTCGAATATCGATCAGGTGATCCTGCTGAACCAGGCCGGCCGCAACACCCACGAGCACATTTGCGAAAGCCTGGAATTATTCGCCAGGTAAGTCATGCCGGAGTTCCATGCCGACGAGCCGGCGCATCAGGACTGTCAGCGCAAGGTGCTGGCTCGAGAAATCGTGCTGGAGGAGATCGATACGCAACCTTTCCGTGATCGATTTGGGCCGAATTCCGTGCAGCCGGCGCAGGCGGCGGCGGAATAAGCGGGGATTTCAGGTCAGGGTCAGGTTGAATAAGCAATAAGCGCCGGCAAGAGGCGCGGGGGGAGAAGTTGACATGGCGATTTTAGCGCGCACATCCGTGGCCTCCGTTCAGGGGCACATCGCCGCCCGGATCGACCGGCTGCCAATGACCAAAGTGCAGTGGAAGCTGTTCATCCTGGTGGAGATCACCTGGGGCTTCATCATCTTCGACACCGACGGTATCGGAGCCCGGCTGTATCCGTTTGTGTGGCGGCCGAACCATATCGTGACCGTCACACAATACGCCGTGATCCAGGCGTTGCAGGTCGGCGCCGGCATCCTGTTGGGCGTCTATCTGATGAGCTGGATCGCCGACCGCTATGGCCGCCGGCCGGCGATTTTAATCGCGACACTTCTGGGTGGGTTGTGCATCTGGCCATTCGCTTACGTCTTCAACTTCTGGGGCATGGTATTTCTGTCGGTGCTCAGCACTCTTGGCGTGGGCGGCATCGTCGCCACACACTCGGTCTATCTGTCCGAGATGATCTCGCCGCAACTGCGCAATCGGGCTTTGCTGGCGTCGCAAGGGGTGACGGCTCTGGTCGCGGTGGCGGTCAATTTGCTGGCGTTTTGGTTGATCCCGTCACAGTGGCAGGCCTTCCTGTGGGTCAGCGCCGGTGTCGAGATCATCGTGCTGCTGCCGCTGCTGTATTGGAAATTACCGGAATCGCCTCGCTGGCTGGAGGCGAGGGGCCGCCACGCCGAAGCCGACATGGCCATGGGCGAGTATGAGCGTCGCGTGCAGGCCACGACCAGTGTGCCATTGCCTCGGCCGGACGAGGGGATGCACCCGTTGGTCGTTGCCGAACACGGGGCGTGGAAGGAAATCTTCACCAACCCGTTGTATCGCGGGCGCACGACGTTGCTGATCGTCTGCTGGCTGTTGGGCTATGCCGGTCTG
>JBEKGV010000270.1:0-8796 GCA_050012615.1 Acetobacteraceae bacterium
CTGTCAGTGCCGAGCAGAAACTCCGGGTCCTGGCCCGGCCAAAGCGTCGGTGTGCCCACCATGTCCAACGGATCGCCAGGGAACAGCCAACCCGCGCCTAAGGCGATAGCGACGACGGCAAGCAGGATCAGCAAGCCCAGTACGAGGGAAGGATTGCGCAGGACGGCGTTCAGCAGGCGATGGCGGCTCCGCCCCCGCCCCCGCTGCGCCGCGGCCGGTACCTGGGCCACGCGAAGCGGCCCAGAGGAGATTTGACCAGAGGCGGTTTGACCAGAGGAGGCTTGACCAGTGGCGGTATGACCGGCGGACGCGTGATCATGGGTCGACACGCTCATGTCAGTTCGCCTGAATGCGCGGATCGAGCCACGCGTGCAGCAGGTCGATGCAGGCGTTGGCCAGGATCACGAGAAATGACGACATCAGCAGGACCGCCAGCAGCACGTTGAAGTCCCGCCCGACGACCGCCTCCAGCGCGAGCCGGCCCATGCCGGGCCAGCCGAACACGGTTTCCACGACCACCGCGCCGCCGAGAAGGTTGCCAATATGGATGCCCGCGACCGTGGTTACCGGGATGAGGGCGTTGCGCAGCGCGTGACGGAACTGCACCACGACCGGGTGCAATCCTTTGGCCGCCGCGGTGCGAATGAAGTCCTGGCTCTGCACCTCGAGCATCGTCGCGCGGGTCAGACGCGCATACACCGCCATGAAGAACGACGACAGGGCCAGCGACGGCAGCACCAGATAGGACGCGCGATCCGCCAGCAAGTGAAACCCGGACAACGGCTCGCCCACGGTCATGCTGCCGTTGGACGGCAGCCAGCCGAGCCGCACCGAGAACAGCACGATCGCCATCAGCCCGAGCCAGAAGCCCGGCGTGGAGTAGAACACCAGCACCACGACCTGCAGGATCCGATCGGGCCAGCGTCCGGCGAAGATCGCCATGACCCAGCCCGCCAGGATCCCGAACACCAGCGCCATGCCAAGAGCCGAGACCATCAGCAGAAGAGTATTCGGCAGCCGTTCCAGGATCAGTTGCGACGCCGGCATCCCAAACCGGGCCGAATAGCCGAGATCGAGATGGGCGAGGTGGTTCAGGTAATTGACCAGTTGTCCAAGCATCGGCTGGTCCAGCCCAAAGCGTT
Source organism: Acetobacteraceae bacterium (assembly GCA_050012615.1). Classification (GTDB taxonomy): domain Bacteria; phylum Pseudomonadota; class Alphaproteobacteria; order Acetobacterales; family Acetobacteraceae; genus Rhodopila. The sequence continues at coordinate 1,143 of JBEKGV010000270.1, forward strand.
GCCGCAGCGCGATCATCGTTTCCGCCGTGGCCGAGCCGTTTTCGGCCGCCAGAACATCGGCGGCATCGCCAGGCACGAGATGCAACAGCAGGAAGCAGAGCACGATGATGCCCAATACAGTCGGCAGCGCCTGCGTTGCGGTACGTCTCAACGCGGTCCCGGTGCGTCGCATCGCGCTCAGTCTGTTCTCCTGTTTGGTTTGTTTGTGGTGCGCCAGGGCGCGGCAAGAGTCGTGCCTCGTGCCGGGCCGAAAGAGTTATCCAGTCCGGCCGGCCAGACCAGGGCGAACGCAGGTTGCACGCACTCGTGCCGCAGTGCAACATGATCGCACATCGATCGGGCACACCGCCAACCACACGCAGACTGTTTTTTGATTAAACATCAGTCAATCATGCAGAAACTGTTCATAATATGATCAGTAACTCGGCCTCCGCGATCATACATGATCGCTTTATAGGCGGTTAATTGTCTCCTATAAAAATCTGTAATTTAAATGGCCGGAATGATTAAATTCAGGTCAGGCCGGGCTCCTGCCTATACGCTAAGCACCACGAACGCCGCATGAGCCGCGGCATGCCAGGTTGGCACCCGTATTGCTAACCGCTCCATGGGCATTCCGACCGGCTCAGCCGCCATCGGTCAACCAGGAGGAGACGGACACCATGCGGCGTCGGACTTTCCTCACCGGAGTGGCGGCATCCCTTCCCCTGGCGCGCGCGGTGGCGCAATCCGGCAAAGCCAGCGTGCTGCGGTATGTGCCGCAGGCCGACCTGACGGTGATCGATCCGGTCATGACCACCGCCTACATCACCCGCTACCACGCCACGATGGTCTGGGATCAGTTGTACGGCATCGACAGCCACCTGCAGCCCCAGCCGCAAATGGTGGACGGCCACACCGTCGAGGACGACGGCCGTCTCTGGACCTTCACCCTGCGGGACGGCTTGCGTTTCCACGACGGCGAACCGGTGCGCGGCCGCGACTGCGTCGCCTCGATCAGGCGCTGGGCCGTGCGCGATCCGATGGGTCAGGCGCTGCTCGCGCGGCTCGCCGAGATGACCGCGCCGGACGACCGGCGGTTCACCATCCGGCTCACTCGCCCGTTCGGCCTCGTGCTGAACTGTCTCGCGAAACTCGGGCCGCCGGCGCTGATGATCATGCCCGAGCGGCTGGCGGCGACCGATCCGTTCCAGTCCATCAAAGAGATGATCGGCAGCGGACCGTTCCGTTTCGTCCCGGACGAGCGCGTCGTCGGCAGCACTGTCGTCTACGAGCGTAACAATGACTATGTGCCGCGTCCGAATGGCACCCCCGACTGGCTGGCTGGTCCAAAGATCGTGAATTTCGATCGCGTCGAGTGGCACGTCATGCCGGATCCAGGTACCGCGGCGGGGGCGCTCGAAAACGGCGAGGTGGACTGGTGGGAGAATCCGCCCAACGACCTGCTGCCCGTACTCGAGCGCTCCTCGGGTGTACGCATCCAGGACAACAGCCGGCTCGGCACACTGGGCACCGCTATTTTCAATCACCTGTTCCCGCCGTTCGACAAAGCCGCCGTGCGCCGCGTGATTCTGCAAGCGACCTCGCAAACCGATTTCATGACCGCTGCGGCCGGCACAAGTCCCGAGATGTGGCGGGCCGGCGTCGGCTTCTTCACTCCTGGCACGCCAATGGCGAGCGATGCCGGCCTGGAGGTCATCACCGAACCCAGGCGCGACCCGGCAACGATGCGCGATGTGTTGCGCGACGCCGGATACGCGGGTGAACGCATCGTGGTGATGGTTTCGTCCGACCAGCCCGTGCAGAGCGCGCAGGGAGCGGTGCTGCTCGATGTGCTGCACAAACTTGGCATGAACGTCGATTACCAGGTGATGGACTGGGGCACTGTTGTGCAACGCCGCGCGAGCAAGGAGCCACCGGCCAAAGGCGGCTGGAATATGTTCATCACCGGTTGGAACGGTCTCGACATGACCACGCCGATCACCAACCAGACATTGCGTGCGAATGGCGGGAAGGCCTGGTTCGGCTGGCCGGACCTCCCCACGGTGCAGACACTGATCGACGCGTGGCTGGAGGCACCGGATCTCGCCGCGCAGCAGCGTATCGCCGCCGACCTTCAGCGCGAGGCATTTCAACAGGTGCCTTATCTTCCCACCGGGCAGTATTTCACTCGCACCGCCTGCCGGCGCGACATCGTGGACATTCCACAGGGTCAATTCGTGTTCTGGAATGTCCGGCGAGCCTGACGCCAAAATCCGCCACAGCATTTGACCACCGCTTTCGAAAGGTACGGTTATGAAACGGCGCAGCTTCCTTGCCACCTCCGCGAGCGCGCTCGCCCTGCCCGCTTTGGTTCGCGCGCAGTCGCAGACCACGTTCCGGTTCATTCCACAGATCGATCTTGCCTTTCTCGATCCGCATTGGACCACCGCCTACATTAGCCGCAATCACGGCTACATGGTGTTCGACACGCTGTTCGGTCAGGACGGCGAGTACAAATATTCGCCGCAAATGCTGGAAGGCTACACCGTTGAGAACGACGGCAAACAGTGGAACCTGACACTGCGCGAAGGCCTGCTATGGCACGATGGCGACAAGGTGGTGGCACGCGACTGCGTCGCCTCCCTTCAGCGCTGGAGCAAGCGCGATGCACTCGGCCAGGCGCTGCTCGCCGCGACCGATGAGCTGTCGGCCGTCGACGACCGCACCATCCGCTTTCGCCTCAACAAGCCCTTCCCTCTGCTGCCCAATGCACTGGGCAAGTCGCCCTCGCCGATGTGCGCGATGATGCCCGAACGCATCGCCAAAACCGATCCGTTCAAGCAGATCACCGAGATCATCGGCAGCGGTCCGTTCCGCTATCTGATGGACGAGCGTATCCCCGGTTCGCGCAACGTTTACGCTCGGTTCGACAAATACAAGCCGCGCGACGGCGGCACGCCCGATTGGACTGCTGGCCCGAAAATCGTGCATTACGACCGCGTGGTCTGGACGACGATGCCGGACGACGGCACCAAATCGGCGGCGCTGCAAAACGGTGAGCAGGACTGGTGGGAAAACCCCTCCTACGATCTGCTGCCGCTGCTGCGCAAGGACCCGAAGATCAAGGTGGCGACCCAGGATCCCACCGGCAGCGACCAGATGATGCGGCCAAACCATTCGCAGCCGCCATTCAACAACCCGGCGGTGCGCCGCGCCTTCATGTTGGCGATCGACCAGACGGAATTCATGCAGGCGGTCGTCGGCAACGACACCGAGATGTACTACACGCCGCTCGGGATGTTTTGTCCGCACACGCCGATGGCCAGCGAGGACGGCCTCGAGCCGCTGAAAGGACCGCGCGACTACGCCAAAGTCACGGAGATGATCAAACAGGCCGGTTACGCCGGTGAAAAGACCACGCTGATGGTCCCCACCGACTACGTCACGCTGAAAGCTTTGGGCGAGGTGATGGCGGACACCATGAAACGCGTCGGTCTCAACGTCGACTACGTCGCCACCGACTGGGGCACCATGTTGCAGCGGCGCAACAAGAAGGATCCCGTCGAGCAAGGCGGCTGGAGCGCCTTGATGACGGGATGGGCCGGGACGGATCACCTCAGCCCGCCGGCTCACATCGCATTGCGCGGCAATGGCGATTCACCGAGTTCCTGGCCGGGATGGTGCGTCAGCCCGGAGCTCGAGCGGCTTCGAAACGCGTGGTTCGACGCGCCCGACCTCGCCGGCCAGCAGGATATATGCCGAAAAATGCAAGTGCAGGCGATGCAGGACGTGCCCTACTATCCTCTTGGCCAGTATCAGACGCCGACGGCCTATCGGTCCAACATCACCGGCGTGCTCAACGGCTTCGCCACGTTCTGGAGCTTGCGGCCGGCCTGAGCGACCACGGGGGACATATCTGTCGATCCGAAAGGGTGATACTAATCGCCCGCGGATAACCCGCAGGCATCCAAGGAACGAAACAAAGTACTCCGAATCGGTGAAGCGCGGCGCACCCAATCACGTCATGGCCGGGCCTGACCCGGCCACCTCTACCAGCACGGTGCGGCGAAAGATGGCCGGGTCAGGCCCCATGGGCGCTAACTTAGGGTCGAGGCATCCACTTTTCTGGTCATGGCCGGGCTTGACCCGGCCACCTGTCGAGGCACGTGCGGCGATTGATGGCCGGGTCAGGCCCGGCCATGACGCGTGGATTGGGGCGCTCACCCTTTAAGTTAGCGCCTATGGGGTCAGGCCCGGCCATGACGATTTAGCGACGCCGCATGACGATTTAGCGACAACGACTCGCGGCTTAACGATAGCGGGCACCAACCCTCAGCGGTCCCGCATCTGGGGAGGAAAGAACACCATGCTGTTCGCCTTCAACGGGCGCGCGACCAGGAATTTCCTGATCATTCTGTGCCTGATGAATTTCATCCTGTTTGTCGACCGAGTTAACCTCGCAGCCGCGGCTGTCGTGATCCAGCGGGACCTTGGACTTACCAATATCGAACTCGGCCTCGCCTTCGCCGCATTCAACTACAGCTATGCCCCGTTTCAGCTGGTTGGCGGGTGGATCTCCGACCGTTTCGGCGCCCGGCGCACTCTGACTGTCTGCGGACTGGCGTGGTCGTTCACGACGATGGCAACGGGGGCGGTGACCGGATTGGTCTCGCTCTTCGCCGCGCGCTTCGTGCTCGGCATGGGCGAGGGTGCCACCTTGCCGGCGGCCACTCGGGCACTGTCCAACTGGACCTCGCCCGTCTCCCGAGGCGCCGCGGTTGGCATCACCCACGCCGCCGGCCGTCTCGGCGCGGGATTGTCGGCGCCGATCGTTGCCTTCCTGATCATCTGGTTCTCCTGGCGCTTTTCGTTCGTCGCGCTAGGCGCTGTGTCGGCTTTTTGGGCGGCCCTGTGGTGGTGGTATTTCTACGAGGACCCGCGCGAGCATCCCTCCATCACGTCTACCGAGTTAGCCGCGTTGCCGGGCGCGGCCCGCGGACGACAAATCGCGTCCGGCCCAGTACCTTGGCGGCAGCTCATCCCGCGCATGGGACCGATGATGTTCGGCTACTTCTGCCAGGGCTGTTCTATGCGGTGACACTGCTCTGCGCCATGTGCGCGGAGTTGCTTGGCGGCCTGACGACCGACTATCTGCTGCGCCGTACCGGAAGCCTGTCTATCGCGCGCTCGGCTTTGATCGCGGCGTGCTGGATCCTCGCTGTCGCGTCTTTGGTGCCGGCGATATTCGTCCATGATCTGATCATCGGCGTGACCAGTTTCACGCTTGCCCTGTTCTTCCTGGGGTTCGCGATTTCACCTATGTGGACCGCGACGATGGACATCGCGCCGGACTTCGCCGGCAGCGCGAGCGCGCTGATGAATGCGGCCGGCGCGGTGGCTGGCATATTGTCGCCCCTGATATTCGGCCTGATCCTCGACCGAACCGGCAGTTGGACGGCGCCGTTCGCGGTCTCACTCGGTCTGTTGCTGTCCGGGGCCGTCATGACCTACTGGTTCAGGCCGGACCGGCCCGTCGCTGTCATTCCCGGTGTCGGCCGCCTGGCGGCAACCGGGGAGTAGCGATGGAGGATGCTTCAATGCGGTGACCGCGGCGCGCTCCTGCGATGACGGCATGGTTCCACCGAGACCGTGCCGATTTTGTCCGGGTTCGCGGAGCCCGGATATCTCAAAGTTGGACGCCAGTTCACAACGTCGCCAAAAACATCAATCGATGCAATATACCCGGTCCGCGACCGATCCCGGGCCATGTGGGGCAAAGAAAAGGCTATTTCACCACGAAGTCGCGAAGCACACGAAGATAAGAGAGCAACGATAGCTCCACGTCTTCTTCGTGTGCTTCGCGACTTCGTGGTGAAATATCCTTTCGGCATCGAAACCCCAAATTCCGATGAGGTTCGGGTATGCCAACCTGCGAATAGATTGACTCTTGCCTTTATCGTCATCGCCCGGACGAGCCTGGCCATGACGGATTTGAACGGCCGCGACCGTCGTAATCCAGCGCGGCCTTGGACTTAACAATTTCGAACTCAGCCTCGCCTTCGCCGCGTTCTGCTACTTGAACAACGATATTTCGTTGGTTCGAAAAACCGTCACCGGAATGGACTTCGCCGCCGGCACCTTGCTCCGTTCCGCATGGTGCCATAACGGAATCAGAGCATTGGCCTCCGGATAATAAGTTCCGATACACCCCGGCGGGATGTCGTAGGGTGTCACCCGGAAGCCATGCATCTCCCTGATCCGGTCATTCGCCATCGTCCGAATTCCGACCAACTCACCACTCTTGAGTCTCAGCCGGTCGACATCGTCGCGATTCATCAGCACGACCATGCGGGTGCCCTCTATCCCGCGGAACCGATCGCTATAGCCGTAAATCGTGGTATTGAACTGGTCGTTGCTGCGCAGCGTCATCATCCGTAGAACGTCGTGGCTGTCCTCCGGCATGTCGGGGTCTTCGTTCAGGCTCGAAGGCACCACGAAATTCGCCTTGCCATTCTTGGTCTTCCACTCGCGACGACTGGCCGCGATGGGACGACGAAAACCGCCGGGCGTCAGGAATCGCCGGTTAAAGTCGCGAAACATTTCCGGATAGGTCTGTTCGATCGCATCCCTGATCCGTGCATAATCGGCGACCCATGCATCCCAATCCAGTTTGGGATTCACCGCGAGCGTGGCTTTGGCCAGTTCCGCGACAATCTTCGGTTCGGAAAGCAGATGCGGACTCGCTGGGCCGCGGACGCCCTTCGAGCCGTGGATGCATGCCGTGCTGTCCTCGACCGACACCGTCTGAGCGCCCGTTTCCCGCATGTCGATCTCGGTGCGGCCCAAACACGGCAGAATGTACGATATTTCGCCGTGAACGAGATGGCTTCGGTTCAATTTCGTCGCGACCTGGACCGTCAATCGCAGTTTGCTCCAGGCTTGCTCCATTGCCTCGCGCTCGGGAATCGCGCGGATGAAGTTGCCACCCAGCGAAATGAACCCACGAACCTTTTCGGCAAGGATCGCCTCGCAGGCTTCCACCGTGTTCATGCCCTTCTCACGCGGGGGACTGAAACCGAACTGTTCCGCTATCCGATCGAGCGGCACAAGCTCGGGCTTTTCACTGATGCCCACCGTGCGCTGGCCCTGCACGTTGGAGTGTCCGCGTACCGGGCAAATGCCCGCTCCTTCCTTGCCGATATTGCCGCGCAGCAGCAGAAGATTCGCCACCATCCGCACCGCCTCGACACCAGCGCGATGTTGGGTCAGGCCCATTCCAAACACGCCAATGACCCGCTCGCACGCCGCGTAGACAGAAGCGGCCGCTTCCATCGCCTCGCGCGGCAACCCGGAACGCCGCTCCAGATGCGCCCAGGAGTGACGGCGGATGTCGGCGGCGAACGCTTCGAAGCCGTGCGTGTGCTGCGCCATGAAATCGTGGTCGAGCACTGCCGGCTCACCCGCTTTCGACGCGGCATCATCCGCCGCGACAAGCGCTTTGCACATGCCCATGATCGCGGCGATGTCGCCGCCAGCCTTCACCTGATGATATTGCGTGCTGACCTCGGTCTCACTGCCGGTCAACATTTCAGTCGGTGACTGCGGATTGGTGAAACGGACCAAACCGCGTTCGCGCAACGGATTGAACGTGACGATCGGCACCCCACGCACC
>JBEKGV010000271.1:0-6199 GCA_050012615.1 Acetobacteraceae bacterium
GGGTCCGTCGGGACGCCCACGAACGCGGCGGTGGAGAAGTACCTCGACCTGAAGAAGGTGCCGCAACTGTTCATCACGACGGGAGGAAGCCGCTTCCGGGACCCTAAGTCGTCCCCTTGGACCATGGCGTTCCTGCCCGGCTATGTCGCGGAAGGGAGGGCGATGGCACGATACGTCCTCGAAACCGTCGCCGCACCCAAAATCGCGGTGCTTTATCAGAACGACGATCTGGGAAAAGACTTCCGGACGGGGTTCCGTTCGGGTCTCGGCGACAGAGCGGACTCCCTGATCGTGAGCGAGCAGACCTTCGAGGTCGCGGACCCGACCGTTGATTCGCAGGTGCTCGCGGCGAAAGCCTCCGGTGCGAATGTGTTCTATTTCGCCGGGACACAAAAGGCCGGCGCGGAACAGATAAAGTCACGGCATAATCTGGGTTGGACGCCGCTCCACCTCGTTTGCAGCATCGCAAGCGGCGTCGAGGGGGTACTCAGGCCCGCCGGACTGGAGAACTCGGAAGGACTGATCTCGACGGCCTATGCCAAGGATCCGTTCGATCCGACATGGGCGGATGATGCGGATGTGAAGACTTTTCTTGGTTGGGTCAAGGAGAATCTGGCCCAGGGCAACCCGCGCGATACCGGAGTCGTTGGAGGATACATCGTCTCGTTTCTGGCGGCTTACGTTCTTGAGAAGGCGGGCTCGACGCTGACCCGTGAGAATATCCTCAATATCGCCACGCATCTGGACCACCTCCCCGCACCGATGCTGCTCCCTGGCATCACGGTCACGACGACGCCAACCGACTACGGCGTGATCACCCGGTTTCAGATCCAACGCTTCGAGAGCGGGAGGTGGGTTCCGATCGGAAAGGCGATCTCCGGGGAGTGATACTCCCACCCCTGGCGTTTTCCGACCCGCCAGCATCAGGCCTCGGTCAATGTGGCCATCCGACTGCACAAACCCTTCGAGTATATAGGAGAACGAAATGATCGCTCGCACCTGGAATGCAACGGCCACGACCGCCAACGCGAACGCTTATGTTGGTCACTTCACGACGAGCGTGGCCCCATATCTGCGGACCATCGTGGGACACCGGGGTGCCTGGCTGCTGCGGCGAGAAACCGGCGGACAGGTGGAGTTCCTTGCTGTGACGCTATGGGATTCGCTCGAGACCATCAAAACATTCGCCGGGCCCAATCCCGAAGTAGCCATCGTTGAGCCGGAAGGGAGAACCGCTCTGTCATCTTTCGACGATTTTGCCCGGCATTTTGAGGTGGCATATTCAGGTTTCGCCGGAGCGTAGCCGTTTCGCCGCCGCCCGGAGCGTACCGCCGTTTTACGGCGGGCCACATTCCTGCCTCGTGCCTATCTGCCGGTCAGGCACCGCCGCGGCTTGATTGTCCATACAAATTGTTGTAACAGCCAATATGTATGAATGGGACGACGCCAAAAACGCGACCAACATCGTGAAACACGGTGTCAGTTTCGATCTGGCGCGGCGGATCTTCGACGAGCCAGTGCTGACTGTTCGGGATGATCGCGAGGATTACGGCGAGGTGCGTGAGATCAGCGTTGGCAGGGTGAATGGCATCGCTGTCCTGACCGTCGTTCATACTGGCCGAGGCGCAAAGGTGCGGATCATTTCCGCACGGCCCGCCTCGCAACGCGAAAGGAGACGGTATGAAAAAGCGGTACGATAGGCCCATGACCGTCGCCGAAATCGCGGCCACGACCGACCAGGATATCGATTTCAGCGACGTGCCCGAGTTGGACGACGCATTCTGGAGGAACGCCCGCCTGGTCGAACCTGACCGGACGCAATCGGTGACATTACGGGTCAAGAAATCGGTGCTGGACGCCTACAAGGCGCAAGGCAAGGGATATCAGACCCGGATGAATGCCGTGCTAGAAAGCTACGCCCGTACGCTTACGAAACAGCGGTCGGGTACGAAACAGCAGTAGGGCACCCCTATTCCCCGGGAGGAAAACAACAATGACCCAGGTTGGTACAGGCACCCACACCTACGAACTGATCCGCGACTTCCTGAAGCTCCCCAATGGCGAGAAATTTGGGTTGGTCAGCCGGGTGGCGACCGACTCACAGGACCGCGTCTACGTCTTCCAGCGCAGGGATCCCCCGGTCGTGGTTTTCGACCGTGACGGCACCTACCTGGGTGCCTGGGGTACCGGTGAGGTCGCCGACCCGCACGGCCTGAAAATCGTCGACGACGTCGTCTACACCACCGACCGCTCGGACTCGGTCGCGAAGTCGTTCACGCTGGACGGCAAACCCCTGATGGAGCTTGGCCAGCGCGGCGTGCATTCGGACACCGGCTGCACCGGCGCTCCCTGGCTGGCGGAACGCGCCTCCGGGCCGTTCAATCATCCCACCGAGATGATGCCCCACCCGAATGGGGACATTTACGTGACCGACGGCTACCGCAACGCGCGCGTGCACCGCTTCACGCGCGACGGTCAACTCGTCACGTCGTGGGGCTCGCCGGGCCACGCCGAGGGCCAGTTCCACCTGCCGCACAGCATCGCGTTCGACCCCGAGGGCAAGCTCTACGTGGCTGACCGGGCGAACAAGCGCGTCCAGATCTTCTCGCTCGACGGCGACTTTCTGGGCATGTGGACCGGCATGGGCGGGCCGAACGACATCACCCGAGGCAAGGACGGGACGTTCTACCTCGCCGAGCAGGAGGACGACGGCAAGCCCGCTTACGTCTGCGTACGCGACGCCAACGGGACGGTGCTCACGCGCATGGAAAGCCGGCATGTCCATGGTGTGGGAGTGGACTCGCGCGGCGACATCTACGCTGGACTGACGGTGGACCGGAGCGTGGACAAGTTCGTGCGAAAATCCTGACCGCCGACGTAACAGCAACAACTTCTCGCGACCTGGGCTGGTCGTAGCGGCGGTCCGCGACCGCTCCCTGGCGTAGACCGCGATGATCAGCGCCGGCGCGGCCACGGCCGCCAACACGGCGGAAACGGATGGGGAAAAAATGGAAGCAGCGCCGGTCGATCCCCTGATGGCGTCTTCCGTCCCCGACGCCGACGTGCGCGCCCGCGCGCTTTCGAAGGTCGCGTGGCGGTTTCTGCCGATTCTCACGATCGCCTATATCTTCAATTACCTCGACCGGACCAGCGTCGGCTTCGCCGCGTTGACGATGAACCGGGATCTCGGGCTGACCGCCTACGAGTTCGGCTGGGGGGCCGGATTGCTGTTCGCCAGCTACAGCATCCTCGAAGTCCCGAGTAACCTTATCCTGTATCGCTTCGGCGCGCGGCGCTGGATCGCGCGCATCATGATCACATGGGGCCTGGCCGCGGCGGCCAATGCGTTCGTCGTCGGACCGCACAGCTTTTATGTCGTGCGCCTGGTGTTGGGAGCCGCCGAAGCCGGGTTCTTTCCGGGCATCACGTTTTTCCTCGCCGCATGGTTTCCGGCGCGATACCGCGCACGGGTGTTGGCGTGGTTCCTGGTGGCGATCCCGGTCTCGTCGGTGCTCGGCGGCCCGATCTCCGGGTTGCTGCTGCAAATGGACGGACTATCTGGGCTGGCGGGCTGGCAATGGATGTTCATCGTCGAGGGCCTGCCCGCCTGCATCGTCGGCTGTTTCATCTTGTGGCTGCTGTCCGACCGGCCGGAAGACGTGGCATGGCTCAGCGCCGAGGAACGCGCGGCGATGGTGGCGATGCTCGCCGAGGAGCAGGACGGCCGCGCGCGGCTCTCGGTGTGGTCGGCGGTCAAGGATGTGCGGGTGCTGATCCTGACCGGCATCCAGTTCGGCTATACTTTGGGGTCGTACGGGATTGGCATCTGGCTGCCGCAGATTTTGAAGACGCACGGGCTGTCCAATCTGGCGATCGGCTTTGTCTCGGCGGTGCCGTATGTGTTCGCCAGCGTGGCCATGCTTGTGTGGGCGGCTTATGTCGACCGTTTTGGGCGGAAGATGCTGAACCTGACGCTGGGGTTTTTGCTGGCGACGGTCGGGTTCGTGCTGTCGGTCGGATGGACGGACCTGGCGCCGGCGCTGATCGGACTGACGATCGCACTGGTTGGCGTGACCTCGGCGCGCGCGATTTTCTGGACCGTGCCGACGAGCTTTCTTTCCGGGCGAGGCGCGGCGGGAGGGCTGGCGTTTATCTCGACAATTGGGTCGCTCGGAGGGTTCGCCGGACCGTTCATGGTGGGATGGATCAGGCAGGAGACCGGGTCGTTCATTCTGGGGTTGCTGGCCATGGCGGCGGTTCTCGCGGTGACCACGGCATTGTCGGCGGGGTTAAGGTTGGTGGTGGGGCGGGATTAGGGGCGAACGGGGCAGTCTTCTGAGAATTTTTTGGTTACCAAAACCGCCATTCATGCCGCCCTCGCCTTCCGCGGCCGCCCGCCCAATCGCCCGTTGGCCCTCGACGCGGCCGCCCTGCCCTGGGCGACCCTCATCGTTATGGAACCGAGTTGTTCCTCGAGCAGTCGCGGCACCGAAATGTCCGCGTCGAGCGGGGCGACATGCAGCCCATAGCCGTCCTCCTCGACCGTGATCATGCGCAGGTCCTCCGCCGTTGCGTGCGAAAGTCCCGGCAGCATCGAGAGAGGGAACCCCACGATGGCACCATTGTTCAGAGTGATGATCACACGTTCGCCTCGCCGGTCATAACGCGCGCTTACCGCGAGCAGCGAGTGCGTCATCCGTCGCGCACCGCGTCGCGTGGCGGCATCGAATTCCCGTTGCGTCGGGATCTTGAATTCAGCCATGCAGTTCTCTCCACCGCCTACATATTGAAGCGATATCAGCGGCGACCGCGTCACCGATTTCGATAACCTCCGCGATTCGAAAGCCGGATTGATCGATCAGCGTAACAGGGCCATCCGGACAGTTCAGCGCGAGCCGTGCCCATGCGCCACCACGCCGTATCGCGTGGACGTGTGGCGGCGGATGGTCGTTGGCGTAAAGCGCCACCCGGACATTCCGGACCCGCACGACGGTGACCATAACGCTATGTAGCCGAAACCCAGACCGCTGTCCAGGTTTTCAAACGGCGTTGAAAATCCGCCGGTTCGATGCGCCGCCTCGGACGACGCCTCCGGCGTCTCCAGCGGGTGACCCGACCCTGATGGTCGCGGGCGCGGGTTGTCGACGGTCGATGAGGAAACTCGATCCGCGTGATCGCGCGTGCCTGAGTTCCGCGGGAGGCGGAGTTGGTTCCCGCCGTCCCGCGATACCAACACCCCGGTCTAAGCGGCCACCTCCACCGGGACATGAGCCCGGAGGAAGTTACGCACCCGGTCGATCGTCCGGACCTTGAGCTCGGACGGCTCCTTCCAGGGAAACACCGTGATCTCGGCGTTCGGGCACAGCGACGCGACATCCACAGAACTCTGGTGCGGGTGCGCGGGCGTCGCGTCCGGCAGGACCAGCATTGGCGTCTGGCAGGAGCGTGCGAAATCGCGGGACACGCTGTAAACGAAGTCGGGCTGAACGCGATACAGGTTGTGCAGGTAAGCCTCCACCGTCGCCATGCTCAGGTCAGGCCGCCGCGGGAGCAATTCCGGCGCCCAGACGTCCTTGCCCGACCGGTACATGACGTCCGGATCGTCGGGCCAGTGCCCGACGGTCTGGACCAGCACGCCGGCCACGACGCGCTTGGGCGCCCGCTCCATGAGCTTGAGGGCGAAGCAGCCGCCGATGCAGTAACCCATGAAGAAGAATTCCCGGATGCCGAGATGGTCCATCAGCCCGAGTTGGTCGTCGGCGAAGGCGCCCCACGGGTCGTCAACCGCGATAGGACCAGTGGACTCGCCGCCGATCGCATTGCGCTGGTCCATCGTGATGACGCGAAATTCGTCCTTGAATATCTCCGGGGAGTTGAACACCGCGGTTTGCCAGTTGCTGACGCGTGAGTTCAGGCCGCCGCCTGGGGTGACCAGCAATGGGAAGCCTTTGCCGGCCTCCTCGTAACGGATGCGGACATCGCCCCTTTGACAAAACGGCATAGCGGTCTCTCCTTCCCGACGTGTTGCGTTCGCGCGTGCGCACCGGGTGTAAGTTTCAGCCCAATTCCGACATCGGCTCAAGCCCTTGTCGCCGCTGGGCGATCGGCAGATGCTGGCGCCCCAACCGGGAGGACAGCGAATGCGGATCAGCTTTGTCGGGACCGGAACGATGGGGACCCCGATCGCGGGCTGCCTCAT
>JBEKGV010000272.1:0-6195 GCA_050012615.1 Acetobacteraceae bacterium
TGGTCTGCCACAGTTGCAGCTTGTTCCAGCCCGCCAGTCGTTCCGCCAGGGCCATCGCCTCCTCCAACAATTTGTCGTCAGGCACGACCCGGTTGACGAGGCCAAGTTCGTAAGCGCGCCCCGGGAGCATGTTGTCGCAAAGCGTCAGCAGTTCGAACGCGACCTTGCGGCCCATCAGGTGCACCGCCTGAGCGGTGACGGTAGTGGCGGTCAGGCCGGCCTTCAGCTCAGGATAGCCGAAGCGGGCGCTTTCCGCGGCCACCACGAGGTCGCTCCCGAACGCGAGGCCGGCGCCAGCGCCCAGAGCATAGCCGTGCACAGCGGCGATGATCGGTTTGTCGATCCGGCCCAACAGTTTCGTGAGCGCGATGTTGGCATCGCCATGCCTGATCAGGTTCGGACGATTTTCCGCCGTCAGCGGCCGCGGCGTCGAGGTGTCGGCACCCGCCGAGAAGGCCCGCCCGGAGCCGCGCAGGATCACGACCGAAATATCGTCGTCCGCCTGAACCGCGTGCAGGGCGCCGCTCAAGGCGTGCACGAGATCGGCGTTGATCGCATTCAGTTTGGCGGGGCGGTTCAGGGTCAGCAGGCGCACGGCGCCTATGGTTTCGCTTAGCAGCACGTTGTCGGGCGTCGTCATGTTGAGGAACCTCGGATCAGTTCTGTCCGAGAGCGGTAGCATCTCTCCAGGGTCGACAACAAAATAGCGGCCATCCGGATATTCGCCGCGCCGCACGCGGGGCTTGTCTGAGCCTCCGAAAACATGAACTCTGGCCGCAATCAACGGGCGGGAAAAACGTTCATGGCCGGAACCGCGATCGCGACGCACGACGCTGTCTATCGCAAGATCGGATGGCGCCTCATGCCGTTTCTCCTTGCATGTTATGTCATCAACTACCTGGATCGCGTCAGCATCGGGTATGCCAAATTACAATTCCAGGGTGACCTGCACATCAACGAAGCAGTCTTCGGTCTGATCACCTCGGTCTTCGCCGTCGGTTATATTTTGTTCGAGGTTCCGTCGAACCTGTTGCTGCTCCGTATCGGTGCGCCGGCCACACTCGCGCGGATCATGACACTGTGGGGCGCGACTGTCGTCGCGATGATGTTCGCCGAGAACGAATATTGGTTTTACGTTCTGCGTTTCCTTCTTGGCGTGTTCGAAGCCGGGTTCTTTCCCGGTGTCCTGCTCTATCTGAGCTTCTGGTATCCGAACCATCAGCGCGGCCGCGCCACCAGTTTGTTCCTCGTCGGCCTGCCGCTGTCCGGTATCCTCGGCGGCGCGCTGTCAGGCGGTGTGATGAGCATGCTCGACGGCGTGCTCGGTCTGCGCGGTTGGCGCTGGTTGTTCCTGGTCGACGGATTGCCCGCGGTGCTTCTGGGGTTGTTCGCGATATGGGCGCTGACCGATCGGCCGGAGAACGCGAAGTTTCTGACGGACGAGGAAAAGGCCCTGGTCCAGGAAGACATGGCGGCTGATCGGCGTGCCCGGGTAACGGCGGCATCGGTCACAATCATGGAAACGTTACAAAACCCGCGCGTCTGGCTGATGGTGGTCATTTATTTCGGTTCGGTCTTTCTGAACGTCAATAATATCTGGTTCCCAACGATCCTGAAGTCGGTCGGCATGACCTCGATCGCGAACATTGGCTATGTCCTTTCCCTCGCCTGGGCGTTCGGCTCGATTGTGGTTCTCGTTGTGTGCCGGAACTCCGATCGGGTGGGGGAGCGGAAATGGCATCTTCTGACGACCGGCCTCATTTCGGTGGCGGCTTACTACGCGCTGCCGTTGGCTCGCGACAGCGTCACCCTGACGGCCGTGCTGATCGGCATCGGACTGGCTTTTGGTTACGCTAACTTCATGGTGTTCTGGACGATACCGCCCGCGTTCCTTGAGGCGCGTGCCGCTGCCATGGGGATCGCGCTGATCAGCTCCGTCGCGCAGTTGGGTGGCCTGTCGGGACCAGCCGTTGTGGGTTGGATCTTTCAACGGACAGGCAACATTTATACTGGCTTCGCGATCGCGGCGACGGCGATGCTGGTCAGCGCACTGCTGGCGACGTTCGCCATACCGCATACGCGATTGCGAAAGCCTGGGCAGGTGGCGGCCGGAGAGTAAACGCCGCCGTCCAATTTCAACATTTCGCTTGCTCCGGGCCTCGCGGTGACCCGTCAGTTCGTCGAAGGCATGATGAGCCGCCGCTTCACTTCGGTGGGGGGACCAACATCGGCCGGCATCGCCCGGGAGTGCTCAGGATCGGCAGTTCGGCGGGTCTGCTCGCGCAAGCCAGGGCGAGGCAGCTCCCCAGCGCGCTCCAAAGGGGGGTAGAGCAACTACGAGGATCGGTCTAAACTTCGAAAATCTTGCGATACACAGCCTGGTGCAACTCTGAATGAGACCTCCGAGAAGCGCGACGGGCTGACCGAGATCCGCGCGTACGCGGGACGCCACACTGGGCCAGGGAGAAACCGCCATGCCATTCTACGAAAACGGCGACGTCCGCATTCATTACGAGGAGGCCGGCTCGGGCTTCCCACTGCTTGTCATTCCGGGCGGCGGGCTGAACTCGACCGTCGCGGGCCTGACGACCCACCCGTTCAACCCGTTCGACGAGTTTAAGAACGAATACCGCGTCATCTCGGCGGATCTGCGGAACGCCAAGGGTGGTCAATCCTCGGGTCCGTTGGAGACTGACCGGCCGTGGGATGCCTTTACCGACGACCATATCGGCCTGATGGATCACCTCGGCATCCGAGATTTCATGGTGCTCGGCTTCTGCATCGGCGGCCCATTCATCTGGAACCTGCTGCAGCGGGCCGGCGACCGGGTCGTCGCAGCCATACCGGCGCAGCCCAGCGGCTTCCGCCCTGAGATGCCGAGCCTTTCATATGATAACAATATGAAGGGGTGGGGTCCGGAGCTGTGCGCCCGCCGGCCCGACATCACGATGGCGATGGTCGATACCTTCCTGACCAACATGTACAGCAAGCGCGCGGACTTCGTGTACACCGCGACGCGCGATTTCGTGCGAGGCTGCCAGACGCCGATCCTGGTTTTGCCGGACGACGTGCCGGCGCACCCGTATGCCGTCGCCATGGAAACCGTACACCTCGCGCCGAACGCGCAAGTGAGCCTCTACCCGTGGAAGGACACTCCGGATAAGATCCCGCTGGCGGTGCGCCATATTCGCACATTCCTGCGGGCAAATCGGCCAATGGCGGGCGCGCGACCGATGGCGGCGGCGGCCCAGTAGCACCGGATGCGATCAAATTGACGTCCGCCTCCATGCGTGATCTCCCGGCCGGATTTTGCCTTGTGCCAGGCACCCGGGAGAGCATGGAATCTTAAGGGTTGTTCCAGGCACCGGAGCAATCAACGCGGGGTTCGTGCACAGGTCACGATATTTGTCCGTTAGGGCGCTGTCGCGCGCCGCCAATGTATTTTGAGAGTTCACGCGTATTTCAGGGGGGCACATTCGGAAAAGACTTTTCACGATTGTTTCCAGGTCATTCGCTGCCCCGGAGAAGAACCGCTTTGAGTTCGCCAACCGGCATCCCATCCGATACGCAACCACCCCGCTTGTCCACGTGACAGCAACCCCCACCCCATGCGACCCTGCGACATGGTCGCCCTGCGCAAACCGCCGCCACACCGGATGACGGTCGCGGAGTTCCTCACCTGGAACTTCGATGATCCGTCGGTCCATTCCTGGCAACTGATCGACGGCGAGCCGGTTGCCATGGCGCCCGGGTCCGACAACCACGGTTCGATCCAGGCCGCTCTCGGTGCGTTGCTGTGGAATCAGCTGACGACGCCAGGGAGCCGGTGCCGCGCGGTCATTGAGCCGGGGATCGTACCTCGAGGACTGTCGGATCGGAATTACCGCATCCCGGATATTGGAGTCACCTGCGCGCCGCCATCAGGCGCCCAAATGCTCCCGGACCCGCTCATCCTCATCGAAATACTCTCTCCCAGCAACGAAACCGAAACCTGGGCGAACGTCTGGACCTACCTGACGATCCCGACCGTCATGGAAGTTCTGATCGTCAACAGCACGCGTGTGGAAGCGGAACTGCTTCGCCGCAACCCCGACGGAACCTGGCCCGAGGTGCCGTTACAGATCGGACGAGCGGATGCGCTAAGTCTCGACAGCATCGACTTCACCGTCCCGCTGGCCACGTTATACCGGACCACGACACTGGCGATGCCAGGAGGAAACCCACCATGACCGACACCGCGATCGCCCCCGAGCGTCAGGCCTTCTATGACCGGTTGAACCCGGAAAGTCTCGCGCCATTGTGGGAACGCCTGCACGCTCTCGTCACCCGCACGCCGGTGTCGCCGGCCAGGCCATATCACTGGAATTATGACGACGTGGTTCGCCCGTTCATGATGGAATCCGGCGGCCTGATCACCGCCAAAGAAGCCGAGCGGCGCGTCCTGATCCTGGAGAACCCGGGTCTGGCGGGCCAGTCGCGCATCACCAACTCGCTGTTCGCCGGCCTGCAGATGATCCTGCCTGGCGAGGTCGCGCCGGCGCACCGTCACACCCCCTCGGCATTGCGTTTCATTATCGAAGGACACGGCGCCTACACGGCCGTGGAGGGCGAACGCGCGATTATGGAGCCAGGCGATTTCGTGATCACTCCGCCGTGGACCTGGCATGATCACGGCAATGAAACGGACCAGGCGATGGTGTGGCTCGATGGGCTGGATGTGCCGATGGTCAAAATGCTCGACGCCAGCTTCGCCGAGCCGTCGAATTCGGACACCCAAACCATCTCGCGCCCGGTCGGAGACAGTCCGGCGCGCTATGGTTCCAACATGGTTCCGGTGGACTGGAAGCCGGAGACGAAATCGTCCCCCATCTTCAGCTATCCCTATGTCAGGTCCCGCGAGACATTGGAGACACTGTCACGTAATGGCGATCCGGATCCGTACCACGGATATAAGCTGCGCTACATCAATCCGGCGACGGGTGGTTCTCCGATGCCGACGATCGGCGCGTTCATGGCGTTGCTGCCTGGCGGCTTCAACACTTCGCCGTATCGATCCACCGACGGGACGATCTATTCGGTCGTCGAAGGCACTGGCGAAACGATCGTGGGCGATAGCGTGTTCCATTGGAAGCCCCGCGACATTTTCGTGGTGCCCAGTTGGAACACGCACCATCATCGGGCGGCGTCGGACGCGGTGTTGTTCAGCTTTTCCGACCGCCCGGTGCAGGACGTACTGGGCCTCTGGCGCGAAGAACGCCTGCATGCCTGACGTCCTCATCGCCGGAGCCGGACTGGGCGGTCTGACCGCCGCTCTCGCATTGATCCAGCGTGGCCATCGCGTCCGCGTTTTCGAACAGGCGTCCGAACTGAAGGAAGTCGGCGCCGGTGTGCAGATCGGTCCCAATGGCTCGCGGCTGCTGATCTCGCTTGGCTTGCGGGAGGCGATGGAGCGCGTGGTCTGCGTTCCGCTCGGCCGGGAGTTCCGGCTCTGGAGCACCGGTCAGCGCTGGAAGTCGTTCGACAATGGCGAAGCGGCGATGCGGAAATACGGTGCCCCCTACTGGATGGCGCACCGAGGCGATTTCCATGGCGTGCTGCTGGATGCCGTGCGCAAAGCCGACCCCGACGTGATCCGCGCGGGCAACGCCTGTGTCGGCTTTGAACAGAGTGAGCGCCAGGCGACAATTCGCCTCGCGAATGGAGACACCGCGACGGGCGACGTCCTGATCGGTGCGGATGGCGTGCATTCCAAAGTCCGTCAGCAGATGTTCGGCGACGGCCAGGCGGTGTTCACCGGGATCATGGCATGGCGCGGGCTCGTGCCGATGGAGCGGCTGCCCGAACATCAGCGCCAGTTGATGGGCAACAACTGGCTCGGCGTCGGCGGCCACGTCGTCACATACCCGTTACGGCGTGGCGAGATCCTGAATTTCGTTGCCGTGGTCGAGCGCGACGACTGGCATGTCGAGTCCTGGACCGAACCTGGTACGACCGAGGAATGCCTGCGGGATCTTTCCCCCTGGCACGACGACGTGAAAACAATAGTACGCAACATCGACACACCGTTTAAGTGGGCCTTGCTGGGGCGGGAGCCGCTGGACCATTTCGCCGAAGGACGCGTCTGCGTCATGGGCGATGCCGCGCATCCGACGCTGCCGTTTCTGGCACAAGGCGCGAACATGGCGCTGGAGGATG
>JBEKGV010000273.1:0-7763 GCA_050012615.1 Acetobacteraceae bacterium
TCGCGGCGACCATTGGTTCGGCGCTACGCCGGCCGGGTGATCTGGTGGCTCGCTACGGCGGCGAGGAATTCGTGGTCATCCTGCCGCGGACGGATTTGCAAGGAGCCGCCGCGGTCGGCGAGTCGATCATCAAGGCGTTCGCCGACCGTAACATGCCGCACGCATCGGCCCAGTCGTCCGGCCATGTAAGCGTGAGCATTGGCGCTGCCGCGATGCTTGCGAACTCTGAGACGACAGTGGAAGACCTGACCGCTCGTGCCGACATCGCGCTTTATGCCGCCAAGCGCGGCGGACGCAATCGTCTTTGCACCGCGGACGCACCAGAGCAACTCACCTCGCCAGGGTTGTGTTCGGGCGCGGAGTTTTGCGCCTGATCGCGTCGCGGCCACGAAAAGTCAGGTCGGCCGCGCGAATTTCCGGCCGCTATCTGCCGATGATGCGCCGGGCGATCGCCATGCGATGCACTTCGGACGGGCCTTCGTAGACCCGCATCGTGCGGACTTTCTGCGCCATCAATTGCAGCGGCAGTTCCTTGGCGACGCCCATGGCACCAAAAGATTGCATCGCGTGGTCGATGATTTCAGTCGCCATCTCGGTGCCCCACAGCTTCACCATCGAAGCTTCCATGCGCACGTCCTTGCCGGCGTCGGCCTTCGCGGCGGCGTCGTAAACCATCAGGCGGCAGGCATGGATCTTCATCGCGGCATCCGCGATCCACCATTGGATCGCCTGGCGGTCGGCCAGCCGTTGCCCAAACGTGACGCGCTGTTTGGTGTGCTCCACCATCATGTCCAACGCACGCCGCGACATGCCGATCGACCACGCGCCCATCTGCAGTCGTCGCACCGTCAGGCGCAGTTGCATCGGCGCGTAGCCTTTGCCTTCGACGCCCAGAAGTTGAGAGGCGGGGATACGGCAATCCTCGAACACAAGTTCGTAGGTGCGTTGGCCGCCAAGCATGGGAATTTCGCGTTCGATGATGAAGCCATTGGTGCCGCGTTCAACGATGAACGCGGTGACGCCCTCGGCACGCTTGCCTTCCCCGGTGCGGGCCATGACGATAACGAAATCGGCCTGCGGCACGCGGCTGACCCAAATTTTTCGGCCGTTGATGACCCAGTCGCCGCCGTCCTTGAGCGCGCGCGTCGTCATGCCGGCCGGATCGCCGCCGGCCCCAGGCTCCGAAATGGCGATGGCTGAATGAGCCTCGCCCCGGGCGTAGGGCTCCAGGTACTTTTTGCGCTGCTCGTCGTTGGCGACGGCGATCAGCATATGCAGGTTGGGACTGTCGGGCGGGAAAGTGAACGGCGCGCAGGTGCGGCCCTGTTCCTCGTAGACCCCAACCAGGGCGGAGTACGGAAGATTGGCGCCGCCATATTCCTCGGGCACGTCCAGGCCCCAGAGGCCAAGTTCCTTGCACGTGGCGAGAACCTTTTCTTCCTCGTCCCGCGTCAGGCCGGAGGGCTGGCCGGACATTTCACGGGCAAGAGCGGCCTTTTCGAGGGGGATCAGGTCACGGTCGACGAATTTCGCCACCAGTTCCTGGAGCATGCGGTGTTCTTCGGGCAGCTCGAACATGCGGCTGGATCCTTTTGGCGATGGGTGTTGGGGTGGTTCTGCACTCGGTGGGGTAGCGGCGGCAAGGGTCGCGGGCAGCCGTCACTGCCGGCCATTTTCAACGTTCGCCCGCCCAGGACTGGGCGGTGATCTCATTGATTTCGTCGATCGATAGGACCGGCCCGTTGTCCCGCTTCAGAAAATTGAACGCGTCGTTCCAACGAAGCGTATGTGTGTGCCCGGCACGTGCGTCAGGCTTGAACCCGAGCGACTCCCAGAATTGGATGCTGCCGGTCGCGGCATTCACGGTAACTGGACGACCACTTCGCCTCGCCATACCAATCAAAGTCATCGCCAAATGTCGGCCGATCCCACTCCGACGATGAGGTGGGCGCACGTAAAATCGCCGCATGCGAAGAGTGAGCGGGATCGCCGGGTCAATCGTCAGACCCCCAATGCCGGCGAACTCACCATTTACATTAGCAGCAATCAAAGCCTCGCCTTCGCGGTCGAAACGATTTGTCCGTGAGATCCAATCGGCGGCGAGCTTCTCGATAAACCCGTGGCCTTCGGCGAGGGCTTCCCGCCGGAGTGTTTCGAAGTCGGACGGTAGGTCTTCGGCCACGGCCTGGATTTCGAATAGCCCCTTGTTGCTATTCCGGTCGTCGGTGTCGGCCATTAAATTCTTTCCCTTTTTTGGCTTTGGGTCATTCCGCCTGGCTTCCTATCTCTGCAGCCTTCCACAATAAAACGTACTCCGCCCCGACTGCACGATCCGCCGAACGCCCACGCAGCCGGTCTCGACGAGACATTCCTCGCACCGTTTGCCCTCACGCCCATAAACCTTCCACGCGTGCTGAAAGTACCCAAGCTCCCCGTCGGGTTGAACGTAATCCCGTAATGACGACCCGCCCGCGGCGATCGCCTCGGTCAACGTCGCCTTGATCGCGGGCACGAGCCGGGCCGCCCTCGCACCCGGCACCGTGTAGGCCAGCCGGGACGGCGAAATCCGCGCCCGGAACAATGCCTCACAGACATAAATGTTGCCCAATCCGGCGACGAGCCGCTGATCCAGCAAAGCCGCTTTGATTGGCGTGCGTTTCCCCGCCAGAGCCTCGTTCAACGTCGAGACGGAAAATGCATCGTCCAACGGCTCCGGCCCCATTCCGGCCAGCAGCCGGTGCGTATCCTCTTGCGCTGTCGGAACGAGATCGACCGAGCCGAACCGCCGCGGATCGACGAACCCAACTCGCCAGCCGTCATCGGTCTGCAGCACAAGGTGCTCGTGAATGGTTTCCGCGTTCGGAATTCCCAAGGTCAGGTTGATCCGTCCCGACATGCCCAGATGGATCAGCACCGAGTCGCCCCCGCTGATTCGCATCAGAATGTATTTCGCCCGCCGCCGGAACCCGAGCGCCTCAGCGCCCTCCAGCCGTGCCGCCAGCCCCTCTGGAAACGGCCACCTCAGATCCGGCCGATTTATCTGGGCGCGCACGATCCGCCGCCCTTCGAGCCGCGCCTGAAGGCCCCGCATCACGGTCTCGACTTCGGGGAGTTCCGGCATGCTGTTCCCGCGCGCTATGATCACCCCATCATGAGCGATAATCCGGAACAGGTCGATTTTGGCTACCGCCAGGTGCGACGGGGGGAGAAATCCGGCATGGTGCGCGCCGTGTTCGACAGCGTGGCGCCGCGCTACGATCTGATGAACGACCTGATGTCGCTTGGCGTGCACCGGGTCTGGAAGCACATCTTCGTGACCGCCCTGGACCCGAGGCCTCGTCACACGCTGCTCGATCTCGCCGGCGGCACCGGCGACATATGCTTCGGTTGGCTGCGCAGGGGCGGAGGGCCGGCGATCCTGTCCGACATCAACCCGTCGATGCTGGTTGTCGGACTGGATCGTGCGATCGAACAAGGTCTCGTCGCGGGTCTGTTGCCTCTGGTCGCCGACGCCGAGTGTATTCCTTTACCGGATCGTTCCGTGGACCGGGTATCGATCGCGTTCGGTCTGCGCAACTGTACCGACAAAGCCCAGGTGCTGCGGGAGGCACGGCGGGTGTTGAAACCAGGAGGCCGGTTTCTTTGCCTGGAGTTTTCCCGGCTGCGGGTCGCGGTATTGAAGTCCTTGTATGACGCCTGGTCGTTTAAGGTCCTGCCTCGACTGGGCAGGATCGCGGCGAACGATTCCGACAGCTACCTATATCTGGCCGAGAGCATTCGAACCTTTCCGAACCAGGCGACGTTGGCTTCGATGATGTCCGAGGCAGGGTTTTCGCTCGTAACGGTACGCGACCTGTCCGGCGGCATCGCGGCGATCCATGCGGGGTGGCGGCTATGAGTGGCCAGGAGAACGGCCAGGGGGGCAGGTTGTCCAACAAACGAGTCCTGCTGATCATTTCGGGCGGAATCGCCGCGTTCAAAGCGGCGGAATTGATCCGTCTTCTGCGCCGCGCCGGGTGTGGCGTGACCTGTGTTTTGACTGACAATGGCGGTCAGTTCGTGACACCGCTGACCTTGCAGGCACTCAGCGAAGCCAAAGTTTATACCAGCTTGTTTTCGTTAACCGACGAAAACGAGATGGGACACATCCAATTATCCCGGGCCGCCGATTTGTTGGTCGTGGCACCGGCGACGGCGAACATCCTGGCGAAAATGGCATCTGGGCTTGCCGACGATCTGGCGTCCACCGTGCTGCTGGCGACGGATAAGCCGGTGCTCGTGGCGCCCGCCATGAACGTGCGGATGTGGCTGCATCCCGCGACTCAGGCGAACATGGCGACGCTGCGGGGCAGGGGGGTGTTGGAAGTTGGTCCCAACGA
Source organism: Acetobacteraceae bacterium (assembly GCA_050012615.1). Lineage (GTDB taxonomy): Bacteria > Pseudomonadota > Alphaproteobacteria > Acetobacterales > Acetobacteraceae > Rhodopila. Next base: position 4,380 of record JBEKGV010000273.1, read on the forward strand.
AGGCGCCATGGCGTGCAATGAGTTTGGACCCGGCCGCATGGCGGAGCCGGCGGAGATTCTGGCGGCGATCGAGACCGCGCTGTCCGGCGAAAAACCGTTGGCCGGGCGTCACGTGATCGTCACCAGCGGACCGACGCACGAGACGATCGACCCCGTTCGCTATCTCGCCAATCGCTCGTCGGGACGTCAGGGGCATTCCATCGCCGCCGCTCTCACGAACCTCGGTGCACGGGTGACGTTGGTGAGTGGCCCTGTCTCGATCCCGGATCCCGTAGGCGTGACAATCCGGCGGATCGAGAGCGCAGCGCAAATGCTGGCCGCTTGTCAGGCCGCTCTTCCCGCCGATGCCGCTGTGTTCGCAGCCGCGGTCGCCGATTGGCGGGTGGCGAATACATCCGAGGGCAAGATTAAGAAACGACCCGGTGCGGCGGCACCCTCCCTCGAACTTGTCCCTAATCCCGATATCCTCGCCACCATCGCCGCCGCGGGGCCCAGGCGGCCTCGGCTGGTGGTAGGTTTTGCCGCGGAAACGGATGATCTGATGACAAACGCACAAGATAAATAGCGCCGCAAGAATGCTGACTGGATCGTTGCCAACGACGTTTCATCTGAAACCGGAAACATGGGCGGGACTGAGAATGAAGTTCACCTGATCACCGCCGCCGGAGTTGAGGATTGGCCCAGGATGGAGAAGCAGGAGGTGGCGAGGCGGTTGGCGGGGCGTATCGCGGAGGCACTGCGATGACAGTGCCGGTTCGGGTCCGTCGCCTGGCGCACAACCAGGACCTGCCGTTGCCGATCTACGCCACCGAGGGCGCCGCGGGCATGGACTTGTTGGCCGCTGTCGCCGAACCGGTGATGATCGAGCCGGGACAGCGTGTCCTGATCCCCACCGGATTGGCGATCGCTCTGCCGTCCGGGTACGAGTTGCAGGTCAGGCCACGATCAGGCCTGGCATTGCGGAATGGGATCGTTCTGCCAAACAGCCCAGGAACGATCGATGAGGATTACCGGGGCGAAATCCAGGTGATCATGCTGAATACCGGGAGCGAATCGTTCCAGGTTGAACGAGGAACGCGGATTGCCCAGGCGGTGCTCGCGCCCGTGGTGCGAGTGGCATGGGACGAAGTCGAAAATCTTGACGTCACCGTGCGGAACGAAGGCGGGTTCGGCAGTACCGGCCGGTAGCGTTTGTCTTCCTTTTCCCCCGCCGTCATGGCCCTCCCCCGACTTGATCGGGGGATCTCCGGGCCACCTGACCCCGCATTGTGCCGCGAGAGGTCCCCCGACGATCCCCCGATCAAGTCGGGGGAGGGGGATGACGCCGGATGCGCGCTCCTGCATCAGTTGAATGACATTCCGCCGCTCAACGCCACGGTTTGTCCCGTCATATAGCCATTACCGACCAGCATCAGCACCACCCGGGCGACTTCCTCGCTCGTGCCAAACCGGCCAACCGGAATTCGTGAAAGTGAAGACGCAAGGCCAGCCTGCACCATATCCGTCGCGATCAGCGATGGCGCCACGGAATTGACCGTGACCCCGTGTTTGACCAGCCGGGCGGCATAGCCTCGTGCCAGTCCTTCCATGCCTGCCTTCGAGGCATTGTAATGCGGTCCAATCCCTCCCGCCCCGCGCGCCGCGCCGGAGGAGATGTTGACGATCCGGCCCCAACCTCGTTCCCGCATATGCGGAACGGCCGCCTGGATGCACAAAAAGGCCGACTTCAGATTGACGGCGATCGTTTCATCGAAATCTTCCTCGGTCAGTGCATCTATATTATGAAAAATCGCGATCCCCGCANNAAGCGTTTCAACGACATCGGCGGCTTCCGTCACCCGATGTCGAAAATTCACCGCGATATCGGCACCTGCCGTGGCGAGCGCGATGGCTATCGCGCGGCCAATTCCGCGGGAAGCACCGGTCACAAGAGCGATCCGTCCGGCCAGATCCGTCATGCGAAACGCCTCGCCGCATAGGGCGCCAGATTAACCGAAGGCGGTCGGCTCGCGATAATGTCCGCCACAATCTTTCCGGTCGTCGCGCCCGCGGTAAGGCCAACATGGCCATGTCCAAACGCATGAACGATGTCGCCGCACCCCGAGGCCAGCCCGAGGCAAGGAAGCCCGTCAGGTGTCGAAGGCCGATGCCCCATCCAAAGCTTAATCCGCTCCGGCGGCAGATCGGCCGGCAAATCCGGATAGACCTGACGCGCGAACCGCAACAGCACGTCGGCCCGTTTCCAGTTCGGTGCAGCCTCAAGACCGGCCAACTCCACCTGACCTCCAATTCGCAACCCCGCCGGCGTCATCGCGAACGCCATTTTCCCGTCACTTGGCATCACTGGATAACGCGGCTCCACGCCCGGGTCGCTGATCACGACATGATAACCGCGTTCGGTTTCCAATGGCACGCGATCTCCGGCCGCGACGGCGAGTTGTTTCGAATACGCACCAGCCGCGATCACGGCCTTGTCCGCCACGACTTCGCCCGTGTCGGTGACGACCGCGCGAAGGCGCCGGTTTTCGATCCGGAACCCGGTCGCGCGCGCTTTTCGTAATGCCGCACCCGAGTCCACCGCGTGCCTGATCAACGCGGCAACATAAGCGCCAGGATCGCGACACTGGCCGTTTTCCTCAACCAGCAGCGCGAACTTATAGCGCCGGCTGATCGCGGGTTCGTGCTGGCGCAGTTCGTCCTCATCCAGCTCCAGCCACCGTGTGCCGTTTTGGCGGCGGACGCGCCACGATAGCTCCTCCACCTCGAACGCCGCACGATCCGGATAGACGAACAACACGCCTTGCCGGGTAATGAGCTCTCCGACCCCCGCCTCGTCAGCCAGAGCGCGATGCCGTTCCGGTGCGTCGGCCAGCAATGGCTGCAGCGCACGTGCGATGGTCGAGAGTTTCTCCGGTGTAGCCCCCGCCGTAACGAAGCGCCGCAGCCAAGGAAACAACCTGGGCAAATAGCTCCATCGTATTGCCAGCGGACCGAGTGGATCGCGCAAATAGCCCGGAACTTTTTTCCAGATCCCGGGTGTCGACATCGGAATGACCGAACTTGGGTTCAGCAGCGTTCCGTTGCCATAGCTGGCGGCCTGTTCGCCACCCGGTTCGCCGGGTTCAATGATGGTGACGCGGTTCCCGTCCCGCAGCAATTCCACCGCGCAGGCGGCGCCAACGATGCCCGCGCCGATGACCACGACGTGCCGGTTCACGAAACCTTCTTCAATCCATAGAATTGCGGCCAGCCTTCGGGCACGTCGGTGATCCGCTTGTTGAACGCGGTGGGCTGGCTATACATGCCCATCGGCGCGTAAGGCGGGTTCAGCCAGAACTCCACCTGCATCTCATCGCAGATTTTCTTTTGCGCCGCGAGGTCGGG
>JBEKGV010000274.1:0-6176 GCA_050012615.1 Acetobacteraceae bacterium
CGACGAACTGGGGGTTCATAAATGCGAGTGCCGGCCTGCTTGTCGTGCCTGGGTCCTGTTCGGACGGGCCGGCGGGGAACAATACCAGGTCGCCTGATTTCCAGTCTGGCGGACCGAAGCATCACCAAATCCCTCATTCGCGGGGCGTTCGCGTCGGCGGTTCTCGTCTGCCACGCAGCATTCGCCAGTTCGCCGGTTACCGCGACGACCGACGCTCCGCGTCCCGACAAGACCCATCAGGCGGCCCCATCGAGTGCGATTCGTGGTCAGGACGTTTCATTCACGAAAGCCTCAGTTGATCCCGGGTCGAGCGAGGAGGCGGATCTGACGTTGTCGCCCGCCGCCTTGCGGGTCAGCCGGATCGCGGATCGGAACGGCGATCGGCATTTCATCATGGTCGATAAAGCCCGCGGCAAAATCATGGTCTTTGAGAACGGCCGTCCAACATTCAGCCGGCCCGCGCTGACCGGAGAAAGCCTGGCCGACCAGCTGCCGCCCGACGCCCGGAGCAAACCGTTGGCTCAGCAAATCGGGGTGAAGTATAAGGTCACACCCGCCGGCCGCTTCACTTTGACCCGAGCCCACGACGAGGTACTCGGCGACACGTTCGACATCAACGAACTCGAAGGCAAGGATTGGCGGATCGCGATTCACCGCGTCTGGCTAGGGAATCGGTCTCAACATCGGGACGCGAGGCTGCTGTCGGCGAACGACCAGGATAAGCACGTCACCGAAGGTTGCATCGACGTGGACCCAGGCACCATCGTGCAGTTGTTTCGGCTTTTGCCAAACTCGGGCAAGACCGCGATCTATATCCTGCCGATTGACGAGAGCCTGATAGCGACACTGTTTTAGCAGCGCCATTCCTCTCCTCTCCGTGCGACACCGTGGTCCTCCGTGTCCTTCGTGTTGACGCCTTGCTTGCTTGAGGAGTTCGATCACCCTGGGTCGCGCCCGACGGCGATCACGCACGGACCGCGCGCCCTTGAACTTCCAACCGGAAATTCGATAATAGCGTTAAGCACTGCCGGTCCGCCAAGGCTCGGCACTTCGATAGTCAGGTTGAGCGTTAGTCCATAAACCATTGAAAATTTATAGAGTTCTCTGCTGCAAGACCGGCAGAAGGACCGAGGTCAGGATTACCAACGGAACCATCTCGTCGGGCGCCCGTTTAGGCTCCGGCGATCGGAGGTCATTTCATGTTAAGAAATGTGACAGTATTTGGCCCCGCGATGGTCGCCTTTCAGTTGGCGTGCCTCGGTGCTCACGCGGCGGCCGCACCCGAGCCGCCGCGTCACGATCACGCGCGCGGCCCGGCGGCCACGATGCAGGCCGAGGCAACGCATCACCCGATCGTCGCCCACGTCAGGACCGCGCATCGCGTTACGCCGCCGGTCGCTCAGCCCTCCCCTCCGCCGCCGCCCGAAGTCCCAGCCGACCTTTCGTATCAGGAGGAACAAGTCAGCGAGACCGCCGTGCAAAACGGCGATCAGGAATTCCTCATGGTCGACAAGGCTCTCGGCAAAATCATCCTGTTCGAAAACGGCAAGCCGGTGTTCAGCGGCTCGGCTCTGACCGGGGAAAGCACCGCCGATCGGCTGCCGCCAGGTGCGCTCCGCGAAAAATTTTCCAAGCTGACCGCACTGGATACCAAGGTGACCCCTGCCGGCAGATATACCGTCACACGTGGCTACGATCGCGATTACGGGCCGCTGTTGGACATCAACGAGATTCGCGGCAAGGACTGGGGTATCGCCATTCATCAGGTCTATGTGGGAATACCGTCAGAGCATCGGGCCGAGCGGCTTCGGTCGCCGAACGATCAAGACAAGCACATCACCTTTGGCTGCATCAACATATCGCCGGAAGCGATCAGGTTCTTCATAAAGGAACTGCCGAGGAAGCAAGCGACCCCGCTTTATGTCCTGCCGCAAGACGGCACCAAGACCGCGGCGTATTTCAGCCCGCATAATTCGTAAGCAAACCTCTCGAGGTTTGCGCACGGATCAAAACCTGAGCGGGCTCGCGCCGCCGGGACCCCGACCATCTGGTCCGCGTCGCTGCCCGCGCAAGCCTGCTTAGACGGCCCGCGCTGGCCCGAGGCCCCGGATGCGGTTGGCGCGATTTATGCTACCCTCCCGCCTGACCGCCGAGTGGGGAAACTGACGCTTTTGGACGCGAACGACGCCGTCGCTGACGACCGAATTATCACTCACCCGGGCCTGACGAGCGACGACGCGCGTCTCCGGTTGGCTCAGTTCGGGCCAAACGCCATGCCGGATAACGCGGCCAACCCGTGGCGAATGGCGCTGGCCCGCTTCTGGGCACCCGTGCCGTGGATGCTGGAACTCGCGATCCTCGTCGAACTCGTGGTTGGCGACATTATCCAGGCAGCAGTGATCGCCGCGCTGCTGGTGTTCAACGGAATCCTCGGATTTCTGCAGGAAAGCCGCGCGCAGGCGACCCTGGACGCATTACGGGCGAGGCTTGCCATCAGTGCGTCCGTAAGGCGCGACAGTGCCTGGCGAACAGTGCCGGCGCCCGAACTGGTACCCGGCGACATCGTGAAACTCTCGCTTGGCGGCATGGTCGCCGCCGATGTCAGGCTGATCGAGGGGGACGTGCTGCTCGACCAATCGACACTGACCGGCGAATCTCTGCCGATCGAGGGCACCTCTGGGCAGGAAGCCTATGCCGGGACCCTGGTACGGCGGGGCGAGGCGGTCGCGGAGGTTCTGGCGACCGGCATCCGCACAAAATTCGGCCGCACCGCCGAACTGGTGCGAACGGCGCATGCCGCCAGCTCGCAGCAGGTGGCGGTGCTGCGCGTGGTGCGCAATCTGGCGATTTTCAACGCCGCGGTCATCGTGTTTCAGGGGTTCTACGCGGGCTCGCTCGGGCTGACGGTAACCGAGATCGTGCCGTTGCTGCTGACCGCGATTCTGGCGGCAATTCCGGTGGCGCTGCCGGCGGCGTTCACTCTGTCGGCGGCCTTGGGAGCGCGCGCACTGGCTCGCGAGGGCGTGCTGCCAACACGGCTTTCCGCCGTCGATGAGGCGGCGTCGATGGACGTCCTGTGTGTGGACAAGACCGGAACGCTGACTCGAAACGAGCTGGCGGTGACCGAAGTTCGTCCGATGCCGGGATTTGACGAAGCCCAGGTGCTGGGGTTCGCGGCGCTCGCGAGTTCCGATGGGGGACAAGATCCGGTGGACGCGGCCATCCACGCTGCCGCCTCCGGCAAAACCGGGCGCGACCTTCCCGCCCTGGTGCGCTTCGTGCCGTTCGATCCGGCGAGGAAGATGTCGGAAGCGGTCGCTCAGGGCTTGGATGGCCGTTCCTGGCGCATGGTGAAGGGCGCCTGCGCGGTGATCTTTGGCCTGACGCAAGCTGACGCCGCGGCCGAAGTGATCGCCGAGGAACTGGCGGCGCACGGCTATCGCGTTCTCGCGGTCGCCGCCGGTCCCGAGGCCGCGATGCGGCTCGCCGGGTTCATCGCGCTGAGCGATCCGCCGCGTGCCGACTCCGCTGCCCTGATCAGCGAATTACGGACAATGGGGGTGCGCACGGTCATGCTGACCGGCGACGCGCCGACGACCGCCGGCATCGTGGCGCATGCCGTCGGGATCGAGGGCGCGGTGGAGCCGCCGAGCGCGGATTACTCCGCGATCCCGGACAACGCCGCCGTGTTCGCCGGGATCATGCCGGAGGACAAATTCCACATCGTTCAGGCGCTGCAGTCGCGCGGCCACACGGTTGGGATGTGCGGCGATGGCGCGAACGATGCGCCCGCGTTGCGTCAGGCGCAGATAGGGATCGCGGTCTTCACCGCCACCGACGTCGCGAAATCCGCCGCCGGCATCGTGCTTACCGAGCCCGGACTGGGCGGCATCGTCGCCGCGGTGCACGAGGGCCGGGTGACGTTCCAACGCATCCTGACCTACACGCTGCGATCGCTCACTCGCAAGACTGACAATATGCTGTTTTTGACAGCAGGATTGATCATGACGGGGCATGCGATTCTGACACCGACCCTGATGGTCCTGCTGATGCTGACGGGCGACTTCCTGGCGATGTCGGCGGCGACCGACAATGTGCGTGCGTCCCCTAAGCCGAACCTCTGGCGGATCGATAACCTGACCATCGCGGGACTGATCATGGCCAGCTGTAATCTGGTTTTTTGCTGTTCCACTCTGGCGGTTGGCGAATTTTATCTGAAGTTCGACATCGACTCGCTAAGGACCCTGGCCGCCGTCACGCTGGTGTTCAGCGGTCAGGCCGTGCTTTACGTGGTGCGGGAGCGTCAGCATCTGTGGCATTCGCGCCCCAGCAACTGGCTGCTGGCGTCCTCGGTCACCGATGTAATGATCATCGCGTCGCTGGCCATTTCTGGCATCGTAATGACGCAGCTGCCCGCGATGGTCGTCGTTTCCGTGCTTGCGGCCGCCGTCGCGTTCGCGTTTGTCCTCGATACGGTCAAAGTGACGATCTTCGCGCATCTGAAGATGGTTTGATACCACGGAATTAAATTCCGACCCGTCATTGCAATCCTCTCAACGTCACCTGTCATTGCAATCCTCTCAACGTCACCTGTCATTGCAATCCTCTCAACGTCATCACCGGGCTTGACCCGGTGATCTGTCGAGGCACGTGCGGCGATTGATGGCCGGGTCAAGCCCGGCCATGACGGTTAGCATATGGGTTAAGACTTATTGCCACTGGTTTAAGCGCAGCGCCAAACCGTCATGACCGCCTCGCCGCCTTCACATCGCCCGCCGCGGCACCGTGTTCAGGAAATCCGCCAGTTGCTGCTGCCAGAATCTAGCCATCCCCGTGGTGCCGTGACCCCGTGTCTCCGCGCTGGCGGGGATGAGCAGAAGTCGTCCGTTCCTGATGCGCTTCATCGCCTGATCCATCAGGCCCGTCTGCGGCGGGTTGCGCTCATCATCAGCGGAATTGATCGCCAGAACATTTGCCTGGATGCGCTCCAGCCCAGGTGAAGGATTGTAATCGCGTGAGGCGTCGAACTGCCAAATGAAATCGTTGGCATCCAGGGGCGGCGGTGCGGCGAGGCGAGCGTCCACCAGCTTGTCGGCCTTCTCCCGTGTCGGCGCGATCGACTGGTATCCGAGCGTCCCACCGCTGGTCGCGATGCCAAAGAACACATTGGCAAGCCGCAACGAGGGTGGAGGGACGGTGTAATCGCCGTTGTTCCACGCGGGATCCTGGCGGATCGTTTCGATCAGGATACGCCTGGTCATCCAGTTGCGGGCGGACATCTCAGTGGGCTGCGACGCCATCGGAACCAGCGCGTCCATGAACGCCGGCCAGGTCACGCCCCACAGCCAGGTTTCCATCCCTCCCATGGAGTTGCCGATCACCAGTCGAAGATGGTGCACGCCGAGCGCCTCGGTCAGTAGCCGATATTGCGCCAGGACCATGTCGTCGTAGTTGTAGTGGGGAAATTTCGCGTGCAACCCGTCTGAGGGTTTCGCCGAATTGCCGGCGCCAAGGGCGTCGGGAAGAATGATGAAGTATTTCGTCGCATCCAGCGCCTGGCCCGCACCGAACAATTCGCCGGCGAACGCCGGGGTCAGCATGGTGGCGCCCGAGCCGTTGGTGCCATGGAGAACCAGCACCGGTTCGCCCGACGGATCGCCGATCGTGGTGTAGTGGAGACGTAGAGCGGGCAGCACTTCGCCGGTGTGGAACTGGAAGTCTCGCACGATCCAGTCGGCTTCTTTGGGTGTGGGATACGCCGCCGCCGCCGCGCACCAGGCGAGCGAAACGAACAGTGCCGCCAGGGTTGGGCGAAGCCACCGGCCTGGAGTGTTCATAAGCAGCCTTTCCGCGTTCTTGCCGGTCGCCAGCGATATCACCGCCGAAACAACGCCAGCCCCGCCCCGATCACCGCGACCACCGCCGTCAGCGGACCGAAACCGGCGAAACCCTGAACCCCGAGCATCCAACCGCCAAGTCCCGCGGCACCCATCCAGCCGATGCTGGAGCCGGTGACATTCCACCCCATCACCGTCCCCCTCACGTGCACCGGCACCTGGGCCAGCGATGCCATCATCGCCGGGCGGGCGATCGCGAGGAGAAACACGTAAAGAAAACCCAATCCCACCGACATCTCCAGGCTGTCGCGCCAGCCAAACAACGCGAGGGAGGCGACA
>JBEKGV010000275.1:0-12216 GCA_050012615.1 Acetobacteraceae bacterium
GCTGATTTCGACCGGGCCCAGTCCGAACGGACTGGTGCTGAACACGGCGCAGACCCATCTTTATACCGCGATGACACGATCCTGCGAGGTTTGGCGCATTGCTCTGCGCGACGATGCGATCGTTGGCAAGGCGCAGTGTTTCGCCCGTGTGCCACCGGGCCTCGTCGGGCCCGACGGGCTGGCGATGGACCGGCATGACCGGCTTTATATCTCCAACCCTGGCCATGGCTGCGTGTGGGTCGTCGATCCGTACGGCGTGCCGCTGTATCGCGTGCAATCCAGCCACGGCCGCATGACCACCAATTGCGCGCTTGCGCCGGACGGGCGGACGCTCGTCATCACTGAGTCCGAGACCGGCAGTATTCTGACCGCGGAGATCCCACCCCCATGAGCGAACCCCAATGAGCGAATTCGTTTCCATTTGCGATGTCGGCCCGCGCGACGGGTTGCAGATCGCCAAGACGCGCATGACGACCGATGATAAAGTGAAATGGATCGCCTCGATCGCCGCCGCCGGCGTGCGGGAAATCGAGGTCGGCAGCTACGTTCCGCCGCGCGTCATTCCGCAACTGTCGGATACGCCGGAGATCGTATCGCGGGTGCTGGCGCTGCTGCCAGGTCTGACCGTGCAGGCGTTGGCACCGAACCTGCGAGGCGCGCAGAACGCCTACAACGGCGGAGTGCACAAGATTAGCATGCCGATCTCGGTCAGCGAGGGCCACAGCCGGGCCAATCTCAACCGCACCCCCGCCGAGTCCATCGTGATGATGCGCGAGGTGATGGACTGGCTGAAAGCGCAGGACCGGAAAGTGCCGGTGGTTGCGGGGGCTTCGACGGCATTCGGGTGCTCGATCGATGGCGTGGTGACGACGAAGCAGACTGTGGCGCTGTGCAAGGGCCTCGCCGGTGCGGGCGTCGATCAGATCATGCTGGCCGACACGGTCGGCTACGCGCATCCGGCGCAGATCAAGGAAGTCGTCCGTGCCGTTCGCGATGAGATCGGGCCGGTGCTGTACGGCCTGCATCTCCACGACACCTGCGGCCTTGGGATCGCCAACGCGCTTGCGGGGTTGGAGGAAGGCATCCGCGCGTTCGATTCCTGCCTCGCGGGTCTCGGTGGATGTCCTTACGCACCTGGAGCGTCGGGCAACGTGGTGACGGAGGATTTGGTGTTCATGCTGGAAAGCATGGGTTTCACCACCGGCATCGACCTTGAGAAACTGCTCGATGCGCGTGAGGTCCTGCACGCCGGGTTGCCCGCGGAACCGTTGCACGGGCAGTTGGCGAAGGCACGCATTCCGCCAACATTTCGGAAGGCGGCCTGATTCGGGCCTTTGCTTGCTGGACGGTTAGAAAAGCAAGACTTTACCACGGAGCGCACTGGGGACCACGGAGATACGCCTGGGCGGCCCCCGGCCGTGAAATGCAGCTTAACCTCTGATCAATGTTTTCCCGGCAGGCTCGCACACTCACCGGGACCTGCCGATGCCACCAACTATCTCACTACGGGTGCTCGTTCTCGGCATCGCTGCCGCGGCGAGCGCGGTCGTATTGCCGCTTCTGTGTGCTCAGGCCGCCGGGCTCGCGCAGGTCGGCGAGTCCGGTACCATGGTGCAGCGGTTCGGCCACGGCAAAGAGTTGAGTTGCGCCCAAAGAGCGCACGAACGCGTCAAGGCCCTCATGGCCGGTCTTCCCTGGGCAGCCTTTGACGTTCGCCCGTCCGCACGGAATCGGCCATGTAAACAGCACTGATCGGTCAAAGGATGTGCCGCTTAACTGTGCCCGGTGAACGCTTTAACGCCATCCGGGACGGGAACCCAGCCCTGGGCGCTCTTCATCCAGACAAAGTAATCAGGCCGGAGCCAACTTGTGTCATCGAGAGTGCCAGGCTTCAGGACAAGCACGCCATCGACATACTTCGGAATATGATAAATGCGGACACCGCAATCCGGACAAAACACGCCCGTATTTTCATTGCCGCTGTCAGCGATGCGGGTAAATCGCCTGGTCGGCCCGGTCACCGTCAGGTTGTCTTGCTTCACCAGCATGGACATGCCGAACGCGCTGCCGGATTGGCGCTGGCATTCTTTGCAGTGGCAAGCGACCAGGCGTATTGGCTCCGCCGTCAACAGGTAGCGTACTGAGCCGCATTGGCATCCGCCGGCGTAAGGTGCGGGCATGTCGTTCGTTCCTATCTCAGCCAGAATCCGGTTGATCCACGCCTGGCAGTCTTGCATGAACCGGCGAGAGCGCGCATCCGCCAACAGCCTCGTGATGGCAGCGGAACCCGCCGAGGTACCTTCGCTGGGATTGTCGGACTTCCAGGCGAGTCCGCGCAAACGTTGGCGAGGATCTTCGCGAGAAGAAGTTCCCCCGGAACTGAAGCGACACGCGAGATTCCTGGGGACAAGCGTGTGGATAACGTGAGTCGCCGCCGGCCGGCGACGAAGAACGCCCCCGTGACGATCCCGGGGCTGGATTCTCCGTGGCGTATCATGGCACGCGGTGGTCATGACCTTGCCCCCGAAGACCGATTCCTCCGCCGCGTCCGTGACCCGGCTCGCCCTCGGCGCGCTCGGGATCGTGTTTGGCGATATCGGCACCAGCCCGTTCTACGCGTTTCGGGAAAGCTTCATTGGCGTCCACCGATTGCCGATCGACCCGGTGCACGTGCTCGGCGTTCTGTCGCTGATCGTTTGGGCTCTGATCCTCGTCGTCACCGTCAAATACGTGCTGATCACCATGCGGGCCGACAACGACGGTGAGGGCGGGTCGTTCGCGCTTCTGGGCTTGATCCGAGCCAAGGCGCCTGACCCCGGCATCTTACCCTTCATCTCATCCGCCGCGCTCCTGGCGACGGCGCTGTTTTACGGCGATGCCGTGATCACGCCGGCTATCTCCGTGCTGTCGGCGATCGAAGGCCTGACGCTCGCCAACCAGAGCTTCTCCGTCGCGGTGCTGCCGGTCACGGTGGCGATCACGCTCGGGCTGTTCGCGATCCAATATCGCGGCACGGGCGCGGTCGCCCGCTTCTTCGGCCCGGTGATGATGGTCTGGTTTGTCGTGATCGCAGTGCTCGGGGTGGCGAACATTTGGACGCGCCCCGAGGTACTGGGCGCGGTCAGCCCGCAATTCGCGTTTGCTCTCCTCGCCGAGGACCCGTTACGCGCCTTCCTGACTCTGGGCACCGTGGTGCTGACGATCACCGGGGCCGAGGCGCTTTATGCCGACATGGGACATTTCGGGCGCATTCCGATCGCGCGGGCGTGGATGGCTGTCGTCCTGCCAGCGCTGCTGCTGTGCTATGCGGGGCAGGCCGCGCTGGTGCTGAAGTCCCCGAAGGCAATCGATCAAACGTTCTACCTGCTCGCGCCAAACTGGGCGTTGTGGCCACTGCTGGCGCTGGCGACGGCGGCAACGGTGATCGCAAGCCAATCGGTCATCACCGGCGCATTTTCCGTCACGGCGCAGGCGATCCAGCTGCAGTACCTGCCGCGCCTCCGGGTTTTCCACACGTCCGCCGCGTCGCGAGGACAGGTGTTCGTACCGGCGGTGAATGCGATCATGTGCGTGGCCGTGCTCGGCCTGGTGCTCGCGTTCCGGTCGTCGAACGCGCTGGCCGCCGCGTACGGCTTCGCGGTGACCTCGACCATGGTGCTGACGACGCTGATGATCGGCTACGTGATGTTTCGCATCTGGCGAGTGAGGCTGATCTGGGGCGTGCCGGTTTACGCCGTGCTGCTAACATTCGATCTGTCGCTGTTCGCGGCATCGGCGACCAAGATCCCGGATGGTGCCTGGCTGCCCCTGTGCATCGCGGCCATGATGACGCTGATTTTCACCACCTGGTCGCGCGGCCTGAGCCTGATGCTCGCCGCCCTGGGGCGCGAGCCGATGTCGGTCGATGCGTTTTTGAAGGCCAATGCCGACGTGCCGCGCGTGCCGGGCCTGGCCGTCTACCTGTCGCGGCAAGAGGGCGTCATTCCCGTCGCGCTGCCGCAATTCCTGCGGCACACCCACGTGCTCCACGAGTTCGTCCTGCTGCTGACGATACGGACCTCGCTTTCGCCCCGCGTGACCCCGGAAGAGCGGCTGCACTTTGAAGAAATCGCGCCGGGCATGGGGCGCGCGGTGCTGACTTTCGGGTTTTTCGATGAGCCCAACGTGCCACTCGCGTTGCAGCGTCTGCCGGATGGCTGCCGGCATAACACGGACGACACGAGCTATGTCGTCGGGCGGTTGATCTCGATTCCTGGCCCCCATCCCGGCATGTATCGATGGCGGGCCGTTTTGTTCCGGCTCATGCTGCGGTTGGCGGGGTCGGCGACGGACTACTTCAGTCTGCCGCCTGGGCGTGTGCTGGAATTGGGCAATGAGGTCGAGATCTGACGCGAGCGTACGACACGGTCCGTCAGGTGTATGCCGCTTCGAGCATCCGGCGGATATGGTCGGGAATGTCCTGGGGTTCGGCTTTCGGATCGGACGGCGCGGATTGCGTCGCGGCGGCGGCTTCCGGCACTTCCGGCGGGATGACGTCCCGGGAGGCCAGCTTTCTTCGCGGCGGAGTTCGAGGTTTCAAGTTGGACTTCCTGCGCCGTTGGTTGGCGGATATTGGCTTAGCACATCCTTCGGCCCAGGTTGAACCGCCTGGCCGCCGCGCGCTAAATTAAGGTCGGTGTACCCACTTTTCTCGTCATGGCCGTCCCCCGATCAAGTTGGGGGACGGCCATGACGCGTGAATTGAGGAGGCCTCCCTTTTTATTGGCGGCTCCGCGACGAACTCGCGAGGCGTCGGACCGCTCCTCGACCATCCCCGTGTCCTGCATCGAACAGGAAGGTGCTGCACACCAAAAGATCGGTCTGTGCCCGGTCCGGGCTCGGATCACGATCCGCCCGGTTCGAGGATGTAACGGTGTGGCAATACAGGCGAACCTAGGAACCGCGACTGGATGCGGCCGAGTGGCGCGACGGATTCCGCCGTCGATCAGTGACATCGCGATGAATTGCGTGTATTGAGACGCAATGACACAACCTGGGGTATACGTCATGTCGGACTCTTTTGGTGACGGCAGTGCGGCTTCCGCCGGGTCGGACAGCTTTACGGAAACCTCGACCGAAGGATGGGGTTCTCGTCTCGGCGGGAGTCTGGTCGCTGCCCTGATCGGACTGGTGCTGGTGCCCGCGGCGATCGTACTGATGTACTGGAACGAAGGCCGCGCCGTCGATGCGATCCGAGCGCTCGACCGCGGGGCAACCTCGATCGTGGAGGTGAACGCCGCCGCCGTCGATCCCGCGACCAACGCGAAACTTGTCCATGTGATAGGCATGTTGCAGCCCTCGACGCCAGCGAAGGATCCGGTGTTTGGGGTGACGGCCGACGGGCTCGTGCGGCTGACCCGCTCGGTCGAGATGTATCAGTGGAAGGAAGAGACCAGCACGACGTCGCAACAGAATGTCGGCGGCTCGAAGACCACGCAAACGACCTACAATTACCGGCGGGAGTGGTCAGCGCAGCCGATTGATTCGGGGCATTTCAAGGTTCCCGGCGGTCATCAGAACCCGCCGATGCAACAGCGGTCGGCGACATTCGACGGCGCGGGGGTCAAGGTCGGCGCGTGGCAGGTCGATCCATCCGTGCTGGATAAGGTCAGCGCGTTCACCCCGGTCCGCGCGCAATCTCCGCCGCCATCGGGCTATCAGGTCTCGGGCGACAGGTTCTATCACGGGCAGGATCCCGGCCAGCCGGCGATTGGCGATGAGCGGGTGAATTTCACTGGAGTGCCCGCGCAGACGGTTTCGGTGGCCGCGGCCCAGGCGTCCGGCGTGTTGACGGCGTTTCGCGATGCGAACGGATACACGATCGCTCTGGCCGAGCCGGGCGTCGTGAGTGCCGATGTTTTGTTTCACGATGAGAAGAAATCGGAAGGCGTGCTGACCTGGATTCTGCGTGGGGTTGGCTTTGTTCTGATGCTGATCGGATTTGTCTGCATGACGCGGCCGCTGACGATGCTGTTCGCTGTGCTGCCGTTCCTGGAGTCCCTGGTTGGTGCGGGTGCGTTCCTGGTTGCGCTGACACTGGCGGTGCCGGTCACTTTGCTGACGTGGTTCCTGTTGCGCCGGGTGCGTCCCAGGCGAGCGGTTGGGGCGGCGGTTTGACGTCTGGCTTACTGCGCGTGGGCGGACGGAAAGGATTCAATAGTTAAGAAGCCGGACAGCCGAAGGTTCTTCGGACGGCGGGTGCGGCGTCCCGAACATCGACGTTCACGGCGTCACTTCGGACGCGCTGCGGCCAAGTTTGGCAGACCCGGTGGCTCGCGTAAAAACAGCATCAGCAGCAGCACACCGATCGCGGCAAATCCGATCACCATGAAGCCGTCGATATATGACAGGACGTAGGCCTGCGCTTGCACCGCATCGGCCAGCAACGCGGTGGCGCGTGCGTTGGCGCCGGTCTGGCCGACCGAGCGTCCGATCACCGCCCCCACATAATCCTGTAGACGCTGGATTGTGTTAAACGAACCAACGGTGACATGTTGCCCGATCAGGTTCGAGTAAACCTGTTCCCGCACGCGAACGAAGGTCTGTATGAAACCGGCCCCTAGTTCCGACCCGAACAAGCGTCCGGTTTGCAAGACCGCGCCGAAGGTGAGCACTTCGCTCGGCTCCAGGTGATGCAGGAAAAACCAGACCAGCGACGTCAGGCCTATCGACTGGCCCACTGCCTGAACGATCTGCGACGGCAGGAAGTCGTCGCCAGCCCAAACCTGCGTGAGGTTTCCGGCCATGAAGCAGGCACATCCGACAAGCGCGAAGCTCAGGGCCAGCGGCAGCCTTGGCTCTACGAAGCGCAGGAGTGTTCCGACAGCCGGTGCAAGCACAAACTGCGGCAACGCGATCCACATCAGCACGCCGCCGATCTCAATCGCTCGAAAATTCTGCACCGTCGTCAAAAACTGGGGGATCAGGAAAGACGTCGAAAGGATCGCGAAACGAAAATATGTAACCAGCACGAACAGGAACGGAATGTTACCTTTTGCCGCGTAGCGCAGGTTGATCCACGGCCGGTGCGACGTGAGCTCCTGCACGACGAAGGCGATGAGCAACACGCCGCCTCCGAGCAGCAATCCGTTGATCAAACCGGAATTCAGCCAGTCGAGCCGATTGCCCTGGTCGAGGGCGGCGTAGAGCAAACTGAACCCGAGAGCGGCATAGAGGATGCCGGCCCAATCCGCGTTTTTAAGCAGCTCGCGGTTGATCGGCTGCCGGGGCATGCCGAAATGGATGCAAATCAGCATCAGCGGCGCCATCAGCGCCGTGTCCCAGAAGATCCAGTGCCATGACCAGTTATCGCAAAACCAACCCTCGACCGACGCGGCGATGTTAAGCGACAACTCGAGATTCATCGCGTAAGCCGCGACGCCATATATAACCATTTTGGGCGGCAGACTGAGCACCACGAACCCAATGGTCAGCGGAATGAAGGTGCCGGAGGCGATGCCGCTTATCATCTGAAATGCCAAAACCCAGCCGACATTCGGTGAAAATGGCAGCAGCGTATTCGAGAACGCGAAGACCGTGGCGGAAATCATCAGCACGCGGCGCACGCCGAAGACCGCGCCAAGCCACGGCGATACCGGCCCGATGAGCATTTGGCCGACAGTGAGAGCGGTCGTGACCCAGGCACCCTGGTCGAAGCTGGCATGCACGGCGCCTCGCACATCCGCAAGGCCGAACGTGGTGATGCGAGAGTCGAGCGTCGATAAGATCGAGCCCAGTAGTACTGCCAGAACGCCGATGAATGGGCGTGGACTCATGATTGGCCGCGGGTGCGCCGCCTTGTCGTCAGGGTGGCACAGGCCCACGGCGCTCCTGGAAGGTCTCCGCCGGGAGAACCAATGCAACGCGTCGCGAATGGCGCTCATTGCGTGTCGATGGTCGGGATAACGGACATGCCGGGCCGCAGCAGATCATCCAACGCCGGATCGGGATCGAGCACGATCTTTACCGGGATCCGCTGCACCACTTTGGTGAAGTTGCCGGTCGCGTTGTCGGGCGGCAGCAGCGAGAACTGCGCACCGGACGCGGGAGACCAACTATCGACATGGCCGTGCAGCACGGTGCCCGGGAAGGTATCCACCGTCACACGTGCCGGCTGGCCGATGCGGACGCGGGTCATCTGCGTTTCTTTGTAGTTGGCGATGACCCAAACATGCGGCAACGGCACGATCGAGATCACCTGCGTGCCGGCACTGAGATATTGGCCGTCCTGCACCTGCCGCTGTCCGACCATGCCATCGACCGGTGCGACAATGCGCGTGTAGCCGAGATTGATCCGCGCGAGGTCTAATGCCGCTTGCTGCACAGCGACCGCTGCGCGCGCCTGCTTCTCCTGGCTGTCGAGCACACTGAGCTGCTGGACCTGCTGGGTAAGCTTCGACTGGTTCACTGCCACCGTTGCCGCGGATCGTTGCTCGTTGTCGACTGCTTGCTCGACGATCTGGTGTGTGCCGGCAATCCCGGTCGCGAGCAGTGCTTCCTGCCGCACGGTTTCCAGGTGATAGCGGGTCAGATCAGCCTCACTTGCCCGGATCGTTGCCTGGGCCTCGGCGATCGATGCGATTTGCAACAGCTTCTGCTGGGTGATGGTCTCGGCCGTAGCCTGGGCGGACGCGACATTTCCCTCGGCCTGAGCAACCTGTGCGCGGTAGTCATCGTCGACGATCTCAACCAGCAGGTCGCCGGCTTTCACCTTCTGAAAGTCATTCACTACGACGCGGCGCACATACCCGGGGACCTTCGCGGCAAGCGGCGTCAGGTCAGCGGTGAGATAGGCGTCGTCGGTGGTCTGCCACCGACCCGACCCGACCCACCAGTCCCATTGCATCGCGACCACCGCGACGAGACCTCCGGCAAGCAACAGGATGAAGAGCCTGATCGCGGTGCCGCGCCATGGGAAGCGGTGGTGAGCCACCTCGCGTGCCGGTGGCACGCCTGCCGTGTCGGTCGCGCGTGCCAAGGGCGCTTCCGGTCTGGTGAGCTGATCGCTCATCGCGACAGCGCGGCGAAAGGACTGAATCGCAAGGGAGGCACTGGCATGAATTCACTCCCGGCGTGCTGACCCGGTGTGCCGATGAGAATGACGCGCTCGCGGAAATTGGGCAGTCCACTGAATGCCCCGTTGCCAGATACGCCACAGAGATATTCGGATTTCGCCCGGTTTTGTATTTCCTGAACAATCGCCGATTTTCACATTCGCACTGTTTTACGCGGCGGCACTTGACCGCGACCGCGGTAACTGCCCCAAACGATACTCCACCAAAGGAGTTGCCGCCCGGATGCGGCCAGCCGTCAGATCCGCGCCGGCCGCGGCGCGCAATCGTGAACCGATCCTGCGTGTGCTGCGCGAATACTTACCGCGGCCGGCGCTTGTGTTGGAGATCGCCAGCGGCACCGGCGAGCATGCGGTGTGGTTCAGCAGCGCGCTATCCGACGTGACATGGCAGCCGACCGATCTCGACCCGGAGGCTTTGCGCAGCATCGCGGCCTGGCGTGACGCGGCGGGTCCGCCGAATTTATTGCCGCCACTCCGGCTCGACGCCGCCGCGGACACGTGGCCAGTAACCCGGGCAGACGCCGTTGTCGCGATCAATATGGTCCATATAGCGCCCTGGACCGTCACCCAGGGGCTGATGGCGGGCGCCGCGCGTGTCCTGACCTCCGGCGGACTGGTGTTCCTCTATGGTCCGTTCCGCGAAGGGGGCGTGCATACCGCCGTCAGCAACGCGGCGTTCGACGCGGATTTGCGGGCGCGCGACCCGTCGTGGGGGATACGCGATCTCGACGCAATCACCGCGCTCGCCAGGCAGCATGGGATCATGGGGCCTGAACGAATCGCGATGCCCGCGAACAACCTGAGCGTGGTGTTCCGCCGGCGCTGACTATCCTCAGACTGTGCTCCGCCTGATTCTGTTTCGCACCCATCGGTGTCTCCCTGGATCGAAACATGGCGTTCAAAGCATCCGCGTTCATCTGCGTTCATCCGCGGTAAAATTCCTTTGCCGATCCAAACGCCGGAGATTGCCCCGCGGCAAGAATTTTACCGCAAATAAGAAAGGGATGAAGGCGGATGAACGCAGACGGGCCAATGAGGTTTCGGCGCCTCTGGGTTTGCCCAGAGCCTGATTGTCGTATCGGGCGATACCTGGAACGCGCGCATTTCGCACAACGTCGATTACGCGGCCGGGAAAAATTGGTTCCCGGGCCGTGGTAAACCGAGATGTTCGCGCAGGGTGGTCCCTTCGTATTCCTCACGGAAGATGCCTCGGCGTCGCAGCTCTGGGATGACAAGTTCCACAAAATCATCGAGGCCGGCGGGCACGGTTGGAAACATGATATTGAACCCGTCGGCGGCGTCCGTCTCCAGCCATGATTGCATCGTGTCGGCGATTTCGCCGGCCGTCCCGACGATCTCGAGGCCGCCGAAACCGCCCATCAGTTGGGCAAGCTGACGGACGGTTAATTTCTCGCGGCGCGCCAGAGCCACGAGGGCATCGCGTTGGCTTTTGCTCTGATTGGATGGCGGAATTTCGGGCAACGGCGCATCCAGATCAAAATTTGAGGCATCGATGCCGAGCCGGATCGACAGATTTGGAAGCCCGCTCTCGGGATGCACGAGGCCGTCGAGCAACGCTTGCTTTTCTCGCGCCTCCTCGCTCGTGCGTCCAACGGTCACAAGAGCGCCAGGCAGGATTTTAAAGTGATCGGCCGAGCGTCCCGCCGCGGTCACGCGCGCCTTCACATCTTTATAAAAGTACTGGGCGTCCTCGATCGTTCTGCTGCTTCCGAATACGACCTCGGCGGTTTCAGCGGCGAATTGCCTTCCCACATCGGATGCGCCTGCCTGGACGATGACCGGCCAGCCCTGAATTGGTCGCGCGATGTTCAGCGGACCCCGCACCGACAAATGTTCACCCTTATGATCCAGGACGTGCATCTTCTGAGGATCGAAGAAGATGCCGCTCGCCTGGTCGTGCTGCCATGCGTCGTCCGCCCAGCTGTCCCAGAGACCTGTCACGACGGCGTGGAATTCGCGCGCGCGCCGGTAGCGCTCGTCGTGCTCAACATGGTCGGTCAACCCGAAATTGAGCGCCGCATCCGGGTTGGCGGTCGTAACGACATTCCATCCCGCGCGGCCGTTGCTGATGTGGTCGAGCGACGCGAACCTTCGCGCCACATGGTAGGGTTGGTCAAAAGTCGTCGATGCCGTCGCGACCAGACCAATCCGTTCGGTAACCATCGCGAGAGCCGAAAGCAGCGTCAGAGGCTCGAACGAGGTCACGGTCGCGCTGCGCCGCAATGCCTGGACGGGCATATTAAGCACAGCCAGGTGGTCCGCCATGAAGAAGGCATCGAACCGCGCCCGTTCAAGAGTTTGGATGAAACGCACGAGATGCATCAGGTTGAAGTTGGCGTCGGGGTATGCTCCCGGATAGCGCCACCATGCCGTATGGATGCCAACCGGGCGCATGACGGCGCCAAGATGAAGCTGCTTCGTCATGTCGAGCGCTCACTTCGCAAACATGCGGCACATCACCCGATTTACCGACGTCGCGCCAGATCGCTTCGGGGATTTTGGGTTCGGCTGACATCGCGATCCGGTTGATTACACCCTGACCGGCAGGTCGTCCGGAATTTCGGATTCGGTAACTATACCGAAACGAAACTCCGATGCTCTTGTCTTACCCAATGCGGTGCGCAATGCTGTGAGGATGCCGGACCGACCATTTCCTGCTGTCGAAGCACTCATCCGCCGGGTTCAACGCGTCGCGGCCGGCCGACCCGATCCGATGCGTATCCTGGCCCAGACGATAGGCATGACCGGCGCGATCGGTGCGGATCCCTACGCGGTACTGGGCGTGTTGGTGGAGGGAGCGGTTCAGACCATCGTCGAGCAAATTCCCGCGGAGCAACGGATGGAAGCGGCGGCGACGCTCATCCAGTTGCTGAAGGAACGGATGAATGCTCACGGGATCGCCAGCGGGGATCGTTAGGCGACGCCCAACAATAAGCGAGTCGAGGGACGCGCACTGCTCCTCGTCATCACCGGGCCTGACCCGGTGATCTCTCGCGGCACTGTGCTGGAACAGATCACCGGGTCAAGCCCGGTGATGACGAACGGAGGAGAGCCCGGCTGAAGCGATAATTAGTAGGCGTCGC
>JBEKGV010000276.1:0-6166 GCA_050012615.1 Acetobacteraceae bacterium
CCTGCGGTCCGCCTCAACTGTCGACGTACGAACCGCGCGCACGACCGCGCGCCGCAGATCGCCGACAGCTTCCGTCAGCGCGGTCGTGTTGGTTTGCACGTCGACGGCCCGGCGGTCGGTCCCCTCGGCCTCCGCCGACACGTCGGCGATGCGGTTCGACATCTCATCGGCCGCCTTCGCGGTCTGCGTCACGTTGCGAGCGATTTCGGCCGTCGCCGCTCCTTGTTCCTCGACGGCCGCGGAAATCGAGACGGCGATGGCGTTCACCTCGGCGATCGTTGTCTCGATAAGGCCGACCGACTCGACCGAAGCCGAGGTCGCCGCGCGCACTTCCGCGATGTGCTGGGTAATCTCCTGCGTCGACCGCGCGGTCTGCGTGGCGAGTTGCTTGACCTCGCTGGCCACCACTGCGAAGCCTTTACCGGCATCGCCGGCGCGGGCCGCCTCGATCGTGGCGTTCAGCGCGAGCAAATTGGTGCGCGCGGCGATCTCGCCAATCATATCCGCGACATTGCCAATACGATCGACCTGACTTGTCAGCTTCTCGACCGTGGCCCTTGTATGTTTTCCGGCTTCGACCGCGCGGGCCACAATGGCGGTCGATTGCGCCACCTGGCCGCTGATCTCGTGGATCGACGCACTTAGCTGCTCCGTCGCGGCGGCGACCGTCTGGGCGTTGGCGACCGCCTGAGCAGACGTTTCCGCGGCGCTCTGGGCCGCGGCGCCGGTGCGGGTGGCACTGTCGTGCATCTCGGCGGACGTCGCCGTCATCGCCATACTGATCTCGTTCACTTTGCCCATCGCGGCGTTGGTCTCTGCCTCGATCGTGTCGGCCATGCCGAGCAGCGCCGCCGTCTTCTCCGCCGCGCCGCGCTCGCGCTCAGCCGCACGCTCGGCGGCGAGCCGCGCCTCGTCCCGCATATGGTCGCGAAATACCAATACCGCTCCCGCCATGGCACCGACCTCATCGCCTCGGTCCACCCCGGGGATCTCGGTCGCCAACTCATTTTGGGCCAATCGCTCCATGGCCGACTTTAGTTGACCAACCGAGCGGGCGACGCCGCGGCCGATGACGAGGGCGATCAAACCGCTGACCGCCGTGACGGCGGCGGCAACCAACCCCAACCGGAGCAATGTCGCGCGAAACGCCGCATCGATGTCGTCGATATAAAGACCGCCGGCGACAAACATGTTCCATGGTGCGAAAGCCTGCACATAGTTCAACTTCGCGATAGGCGGTTGACCAGGCGCACGCGGGCGCATGACAGTCAATGTGCCGCCGCCCTGGCGGGCGATGGCGACCTCGTCGCGGATCGGATAGCGGCCATCCGCTCCCTGCCGGTCCAGCAGGTTCTTTCCCTCGTTCTGAGGTTCCTGCGGCTGCATGATCAGCACGCCGTCCATGGTGTAGGCGAACACGTAACCATCTTGCCCGAAGACCACGTCGCGCAGGATCGACCGAAAACGTTCCATCGCCACCTCGTGGGACAATTTGCCGGCTTGCTCCTCTTGCGCGAGTTTCGCGGCCACACCACGCGCTACGTCGGTGACGGAGTGAAGCTGGTTCTCCCGCTCGGCCAGCATGGTTTGATACTGCAATTGAGCGGCGAGACCGACCACGGCCACCACCGCGATCAGGGGCATGGCGCTGGCGAATAGCAACTTAACAGCCAACGGAAGAGCGAGAATGCGGCGCATGCGAACTCCGGACAGCGGGATCGCCCGGCCATTGCCAACGGCGGACGCCAGATCATGCACGGAGAGAGTGGACAAAGGGTTAAGAGCGCGCGGTCAGGGCACCAGCCGATGATTCGCACCGGAACATTGCTGTCGATTCGGTTATTGTTCCGGGGAGGGCCCAGAATTCGCTGACCGCCCGGCTGGCGGGACCGAACGATCTCGCTCCGGACCTCGCGAAGTTGCCGATCGTGCGCAACCTGCGTGGGTTCAGCGTGGCGGAGGGCGTGCGCGCCGCACTTTCCGTTTCGGTCATCATGGCGGCGAACGAGTATTTCCATCTCTCGTATCTGCCGATCGCCGCGTTGGGGGCATTGTGGACCTGCCTTTGCGATCCTGGCGGACCGGTTGGCCGGCGCGTTCCGGCGCTGTTGAGTTTCACGGTCATCGGCGGGCTGGCGACATCGCCGGTTCGATGCGATCCCTGGCGGCGGGACAAACCGATTTGGCGGCTCGGCCGGAGACGGGCGGCGATGACGCGTCCCACCGTCTCGCCGGGCCGATCGAGTTGATGGGGCGCGCGATGGAGAGACTGGCCGGGTAGCGATATCATGACTTTCGTACAGTACGCACCGCCGCGCGCAGGCTGACTGGTAGCAGCACCAAAATCATCAGCAGCAGCCATGCCAATGAGGACGCCATTGGCCAGTCGCTGTTCTGGAAAAACTCCTCCCACATGACCCGGCCGATCAACTGGGCGCCCGGTCCCCCCAACAATTCCGGAATGACGAATTCGCCGACACACGGGATGAACACCAACGCCACCCCGGCGGCGATCCCCGGCAACGACAGCGGCAGCGTCACGCGCGAGAACGCCCGCATCGGCGAGGCGCCAAGGTCGGCGGCCGCCTCCAGCAAAGTGGCATCGAGTTTCGCGAGGCGGGCGTAAACCGGCAGCACCATGAATGGCAGGTAGGTGTAAACCATGCCGATGTACAGCGCCGTGTCGGTATAGAGCAGCCGCACCGGCGCGAATCCGAGAAATGTCAGTGCGGCATTGATCCAGCCGTCGTCGCGCAACATGCCGATCCAGGCGTTGATGCGCATGAGGAATCCGGTCCAGAACGGCAGCATCAGCGCGAGCAGCAATGGTCCACGCCACCGCTCGCCGGCGCGGGCGATCGCGAGGGCCATGGGATAGCCGATGATCAGGCAGGCGATTGTCGAAATCGCGGCCGTTCGCAGGCTCAGCCAGAACGCGGTCCGGTAGAGCCGATCGGTGGCGGCGACCGCGAAATTTCCCGGATCGATGGCGAAAGCAAATGGGGGCACCGCGTCGGTGGTATGCGCCAAAGCGATCACCAGGATAATGCCCAGAGGGACGATGGAAAACAGGGCAAGCCAGGCCCAGGAGAGAGAGAGGGTGAAAGTTCTGGGGAGGGTCATGGTGGGAAGACCATGCAGGCGGATGGCGGGAACGATAGCGTCACCGGTCCGTCCGGAAATGACGCATTGTGCGCGGGCTCAGTGACCAGCGCGGTCATGCCATTTGTCAGAAGTATCGATCTGGTCACGGAGTCTCCGGCATAAGTCGTCGTTTCCTGGAGGCCCGTTAGGTGGTTGCTATCCGGCATTGTTCCTATCCGGATCCGTTCCGCGCGCACACCGAGTATCGCCGGGCCTGGCGACGCGACATCGGCGAGACGGATGATGCTGTCGATCCCGGGCAATTCCGCGGTCACACCGTCATCGCGAACGATGCAGCGCCACAGATTGCCCACGCCCATGAACTCGGCCACGAACCTGCTCGCCGGCTGTTCATAAATCTCTCTCGGCGTTCCCACCTGGGCCATTCTGCCCACGCGCATCACGCCAATCCTGTCAGCCATGGTCAGCGCTTCCTGCTGATCGTGCGTGACCTGAATGAAGGTGGTGCCGAGCTGTTTTTGCAACCTTACAAGTTCGGCGGCGGTCTCGGCCCGCAGTCCCCGGTCCAGCGCGGACAATGGCTCATCAAGCAGCAGTAACGATGGCTCGGCGGCGAGGCCTCGGGCCAGCGCGACACGTTGCTGCTGACCGCCGGAGAGTTCATGCGGACGACGGCCGCCATAACCTTCCAGGCGAACAAGGGCCAGCAGTTCGCGCACCCGGGCCTCGATCGCGGCCCGGCGCATCCCGCGTTGACGCGGACCAAAGCCGATATTGGCGGCGACCGAGAGATGCGGGAACAGAGCGCCTGACTGAAACACGGTATTGACCGGCCTTCGGTGCGGCGGGACACGGGCGAAATCGGCGCCGTCCAGAGAGATCGAGCCCGCCGACGGCCGCACAAACCCGCCAATCGCACGCAGCAGAGTCGTCTTGCCGGAGCCGGAACCTCCCAACAGGACAAAAAACTCGTTTCGATGTACGGTCAGGTCCAGCCTGTCGACCGCCGTCACCTCGCCGAAGCGAACCGTCAGCCCGTCGATCCGGAGAAATTCGCTCAGTTGCCGGCCTTGAAGCGTGCCCAAAGGCGGGTGCGAATTCGTTCCGCCGAATGTGGCACGGCACCGATGGTGAAATATCGTGCCATCTCAGCGTCCGACGGAAAGATCGAGGGGTCGGCGACCATCGCCCTGCTGGCCGGCACAGCGTTTGGATAATGCGTGACATTGGTAATGCCGGCCATGACGGCCGGCTGCAAGACGAAGTTGATAAATTCAAGCGCCGCGTCCTTATGCGGTGCGTCGGCGGGGATGGCCAGCATGTCGAAGCCTACTTCCACGCCCTCCTTTGGCGCGATGTAGCGGACGGTGAGCCCTTGCTTCGCCTCGGCCGCGCGTGAAGCCGCTTGCGTCACGTCACCGGAATAATCGAACACGAGGCAGGTTTGACCGGTCGCCAGCGCCTCCAGGGCGCCACCGCTGGCGAAAGTCCGGATATAGGGTCGGATCGCCATCAACGCCTGTTCGACCGCCGCGAGGTCCTCGGGCGTATTGCTGTCGGGATCGCGGCCGAGGAACTTCAACACCGACGGGATCACGTCGATCGCCGAGTCCATCATCGTGATCCCGCAGGCGGCGATTCGTTTCGCGTTCTCCGGCCTGAACAAGAGGTCCCAGCTGTCGAGGGGCGCGTCGGGGGCCACTGCCTTGATCTGGTCCGGCAGCACGCCCAGGCCGATCGTTCCCCACAGGTAAATCGCTCCGTGCTTGTTGCCGGGATCCGTGGACTCGACACGGCGCATCAACGCGGGATCGAGATATTTCCAGTTCGGCACGCGATTCCGATCGATTTCGGCGAGTGCTCCGTCGTGCACCAGACGGGAGAATGTCGGTTCGTTGCTTGGCACGACGATGTCGTAGCCGGAATGACCGGCGAGCAGTTTCGCCTCCAGCGTCTCCAGGCTGTCGAACACGTCGTAGCGCACTTTTATTCCGGTCTCGGCGGTGAAACGTTCGAGCGCGGCGGGGTCGATGTAATCGGTCCAGTTATAAACGTTGAGGACCTTGTCTTCGGCCCAACAGGGGGCCCAGGAGGGAGAGGACAGAAGGATGAGAAGCAGCAGGAGACGCTTCATCGGTTGGAGCCAGGCGGGATGAATGCCGCCTGCGTGCCACCGTCGACGGGGATGGTCGCGCCGGTGACGTAGCGAGCGGCGTCGCTCAGCAGGAACATCATGACGTCGACGACATCGTCCGGCTGCGCGATGCGCCCGACCGGAGAGACGCCTGAGGGCCGATAACCTTTCGATGCGGTTGGGTCCGCGACCGCCGCGACCATCGGCGTGTCGACCGTACCCGGGGCCAACGCATTCACCAACACTCCGGACGGCGCCCATTCGGCGGCCATGACCCGGCACAACTGACTGACGGCGGCTTTCGAGGCGGCGTAGGCGCCGCTGACGATCTTTGGCCGCAACGCCGCGACCGAAGACAGCAGCACGACGCGGGATGGATTGTCCGGTGTGGCGCCCGCTCGCAACAGCGGCAACGCCTTTTGCGCGCAGAGGAATGTGCCGCGCGAGTTGATGTTGAGAACGAGGTCGAAATCTTCGATCGGCATGTCCTCCATCAGCGAGGTGCGAAGCACGCCGGCGCAGGTGATGAGCGCGTTCAGGATTTTCGCCGTGGCGGCGATTTGCTGGAACGCCGCGGTCACTCGCGCGGCGTCGGCCACGTCGCAGAGGATGGGGCGGAATCGGTCCTGGTACGCGGCGAATCCGCTCGTGACCGAGCCGAGGCGGACGCGCGCGTTGTCGAGGCCGAACACGGTCCAGCCACTCTCCAGCAAACGGCGGCAAGCGGCCTGACCAATGCCGGAGGCGGCGCCGGTGACGGCGGCGGTTTTGGTCATGCTGACGGGTCTCCTGTTTCGGTGGATGGTATCGCGCTCCGGGCGGCATTAAAACCGTGATGACGGCTGGTGGTTGGCGTCTGGAGTGTGGGTGTTGATGATTTTTGTGGGGGCGCCGCGGGCGTGCTGGTGAATCTGTAGAAAACGTTAC
>JBEKGV010000277.1:0-6163 GCA_050012615.1 Acetobacteraceae bacterium
ATGAGGCACGGTTACGGTTCGGCGCCACGGCCGGTCCAAAAAGCAGGAAATTCATCGGTAATACGGTCTCGATCACCCGTCGAGCGCAGCGGCCTCTACGAAGAATCTCTCGTCCGCATAACGTCCAGCAAATCAAAACGAACGGAATTATGTTCTGATCGGCCATCGGTGTCCTCGACGTCATCACCGGTCAAGCCCAGCGAGCTCGACACATCTCAATCATTGCGTTGGGCAGACGGGAGTTCGCTGGTCTGTTCCGTTCTCGAACCAATCGTCTGGCGGTCCGGCCATGCCGGCCATCACCGCGCCGATGATGCGCCAGCCGGCCCTCGATCGTCGCGCGCAATCGCGGCATGCCCATTGAGCGTCACATCGGCCCGGCCTTGCCGTGATAGCCCGTCCGGCCGCCGAGGCGGGCGCAGACCATGCCACTTCTGGTGAGCGGTCCTTCCTTCCAGGCTGAACCGCTTCGCCGCCTCCGCCGGGTGGTTGCGTCTCGGCCACCTCAGGTCACCGCACCGGCGCGCAAGGCCGACACCACCTCGCCTGCCCGTCGGTCAGGGCCGGCGGGCGGGCAGCGAGCCCCTTCCAGACCGGGGTACCGTTCCGATCGCCCGGTTTGCTGAGCAGGGGCGTGCCGTCGGGCGGCGGGCGATCATGAAGGGCGCGGAACAGCACCCCCACGCCCCGCGAGCGCAACGCGACGTCCTCGTGGATGTCGCCTTCCTGATCGCGATCACGGTGACCGGAGTGGCGCCGGCGGCGTCGATCGCGATCGTCGGATGCAGGCTAATGCTGTGTTTGTTTCCATCGTCGCGCAGGCTGGTGGATCGCCAGGATGTGCCGTCCGGCCACTTGAGCGGCGGCATGGCCATGCGCCGTGGCGACCGTTTCCCTCGGGCGTGACGGCCGCGCCACCCACGAAGCGGCCAACCGAACGTCGCCACCGCGATCGCCCCAATGGCGCGCGTGCAGACACCGGATCGCCCCGCTTCCACGAGCCTCGCGAGAAAGGCGGCGTCAGTGGCATGGCGACGGTCGTCACCGATACGGGCGAGCGATGCACGTATCGAGCGTTGCCCGAATAAGGGGACCTCCTGATGAGACGACAGGACAATTCTCGACTGGGCCCGGCTCGCGGGATAACCCCGAGTCTCAGCCGACCCGATCCGAGGTCGTTTGCCGATCATCGGGACAACCGTCAGTAAAGCGTCTCGCAGCAGGAAGGGCGACAGGTTTCCGTGTTTCCTGTCGCCCCGCCGTTTTACACAAAGCCTACGAGCTAAGGTACAGTGCCAGACGCCGGCGATACGTCCCGACGGGCGCGTATTTCTGATAATGCTTCGGATCAACCATTGTGAGTATCGCACCGGCGAAGCTGGCGCCTGCATCCGCCAATTGCCGAAGCCCAAGCATTGCAGCGGCGCACCGCGTGTCCCTCCAGCGGATAACCATCACCGTGCGGTCCGCCAGCCGGCAGAGATGGCGGGTATCCGAAGTACCCAGCACGGGTCCACCGTCAAGAAGAACCAGCTCGAATGACCGTGACAACGCTTCCACAAGGTTTCGCATGGCGTTCGAGGCGAAAAGATCCGGCGCCAGCATTCCCTCTTTTCCGGCGGTCAGGAAATACGCGGATGAGTTCGGGTCGCGCCGCAATGCGAGTTCAAGATCCACGTGACCGGTCAGACACTCCGTGAGACCAGGTCCTTCCGGCACATCGAAGCTCTTATGAATGGTCGGATTGCGAAGATCGCAATCGACCACGACGACGCGTCTGCCCCATTTCGCCATCATGCTCGCGATCGACAGCGCGATCGACGATTTGCCCTCACCGGATAGTGATGACGCGATCAGGATCGTCTTTGGCACGCCATCCTTTCCCGAGAGGATTAGGCTTGTGTGCAGATTGCGGATTGCTTCGGCGAAATCCGACCTGGGACGCGCGAGAGCGTAGTTCTCCACCTTGCCACGACCCAGGAACCGAGGTTTGACGAACGGGATCGCGCCGATCGCCGGGATGCCCAATGTCGATTCAATCTGTGCAGGCGTCAGGAACCCTCCGTCGAGGCTTTCAAGCCAGAGTACGATCAGGAAGCTGATGATGCAGCTCGAGATGAAATACAGCGGCAGGATGATCAACGGCTTTGGAAATGAGGCTTCCTGGGGCCGTTCCGCGCGAGAAATTATCGTCGCGTCAGGCTGCTGCAAGCCGCTCTGAATTTTCGTTTCCCGGGCGCGCTGGAGAAGGCGATCGTAAAGATTGCGATCCGCGTCGGCCTCACGTTGCAATGCCCGCAGGCCAATCTCGCTTTGGCTGCCCGCATCGATTTTCTGACGCAGGTTATCCAAGGTCGCCGCGATCCTCTGCTCGCGCTCTTTGGCCATCGCGACCTCGCGCACCATCCCCTGTGCATTAGGATTGATGTTCGCCACCGCCTGAAGGCGCCCCTCGGCGTCCGAGACCTGTTCCTGCGCCTTCATGAGCTCCTGGCCAACTTCGCTGATTTGCTGATTGAGCAAGGTGCTGTTGGCCATGGGAATGATACCGGCGCGCTTCCGGTAAGCCTCGACGGCCTCGTCTTCCGCGAGGAGTTGCTCCCGTTGTTCGGTCACGCGCTCGTCGAGCCACTGATGAGCCTGCGACGTCGCCTCGGTCTTCGCGCGCAACTGATTGGCGATGTAGGCATCGGCCACGGCATTCGTGACTTTGGCCGAGAGCGTCGCATCGGTGCTGGTGAAGCTTACTGTAATGACACGAGAGCGGCCTTTCGAGGCCACGTCCAATTGGGACAGAAACCGGTCGACCGGAGCGGACAGCGGATCCTGAGTCTCGGAACTCGCCGAACCATCCGCCGCCGCGGAGGGCGACGACGCGCTCGCCGCGTTCTGGGAATCGGAAGGTGCTCCGAGGCCCCCGGCCAACGCCGAGATTTCCTCTTCCACCCAGGACCACCCCGAAGTGAACGCACCCTGGATCTGTTTCAGCGGCCCGGGCGGCCGCAGTGCGGGATTGAACTCGGTCAACTGATCGAGGTGCAGCTTCTGCACCACCGCGCGGGCGATTTCCCGCGAGCGCAGCACCTGGATCTCGCTTTCGATGACGTCGCTGGACCCGGACAGGCCGGAGAGAACCGCTTTCAGGTCGACGACCTGCTCTTCGCGCGGACCGACGAGGACGTCCGCCGACGCGGTGTAGCGAGGCGTCACCTGGTGGATCCCAAAAAACGCCAGCAAATTCAGCAATACAATGATCGTGAACAGCAGCTTGCCACGACGCAGAACCGTTCGGCCCAGTCCAAGTATTTTTGGGCCGGTCGGAGGCGTGTGGTAGCCTTGCTTCGCGCGCCATTCCACTGGTTGTGAAATATCGTCATTTGAACTTAGTGCGATGTCCGTCTGCATGATCGGGCTTCCTCGGGAATACGACCGGGCGCGACCTGCGTCGCGCCAAAATCAGAACATACCAGGTGAAGAACTATCCAGGTTATGGCTCAAGCGAGTTACTCCCGCCCATTTCTCAGCCGGTAGCTTCGGCCATCCACCTGCATGGACGGCCGATACAGTCCCGCGATCTGCAGAGCAACCAGTGCCACGAAGCGCGGATTGCTCGACAAATACCGCCGCCAGAGCCGCCGGGGTTCAAGAAACAGCCGATATGTCCACTCCAACCCGGTGCGGCGCAAGAAGGCGGGCGCACGCTTCACCAGGCCGGCATGAATGTCAAAGGCCGCCCCGACACCGATCAACACTGACGCCGACAGGCGCTCGCGATGACCGGCCATCCAATATTCCTGCTTTGGAGTACTGAGACCGACCCAGACGACGTCGGCTCCGCTCGCGTTGATCGTCGCGACGATTTCGTCGTCCTCGGCCGGTGTCAGTGGCCTGAACGGCGGCGAATACGTGCCGACGATGCGAGCATCGGGTGCGTGTTCGAGCATCCGTGCCCGCAATAACTTCAGCGCTTCCGGCGACGAACCGTAAAGAAAGTGCCGGTCCCCGCGCCGCTGTGAACTGACGAACAGGGCGGGCATCAACTCCGGGCCGCAAACCCGATCGCTGTCGCGAAACCCCGCCAGTTTCAGGAGCCAGGCCAACGGCATGCCGTCCGGAGTGACCATTCCGGCGGCGTTGTGAATTCTCCGCAGTTCAGGTGAGCCGACGCTCTCGATGACGCCATGCACACCTGTTATACAAACGTAATGACGCTCTCCCTGGTCAATCCAGTCGAAAATCGTTCGCTGGGCTTTGTCCATATTGACGGCGCTGACGCCGACGCCGAGAACATTGGTCCGAGCAAGCATTTGCGATCAACCCATCAAAACGGCGAAGGTCAGGTGGCATACTTGACGCGACGAACCGGCTCGTTTTGCGACATCGTATCGTAAATCCACCGATACGTCTTTTCCAGGCCGTCCCTGAGCGTGATCGAGGGTTCCCAGCCAAGCAGCTTCAGAATGAGCGTATTGTCGCTGTTGCGGCCCCGCACACCCTTTGGTGCATCGAGCTTATACGTCCGGCGCAGCCGGATGCCAGCGATGTCCTCGACGATGTCCACGAGCTGGTTGATGGAGACCAGTTCCGAACTTCCGAGATTGATCGGTTGGTGGATGTCACTGTCATTGATCATACGCGTGCCGGTGAGGCAATCGTCGATGTACATGAAACTGCGGGTCTGCTCGCCGTCGCCCCAGATCTCGATCTCACCGTTGCCGTGCCGCAAGGCCTCGATCACCTTCCGGCAGATCGCCGCCGGCGCCTTTTCCCGGCCGCCCTCGAACGTGCCAAGCGGGCCGTAAACGTTGTGATATCGCGCGACGCGCGTGACGATGCCGAAGTCTTCGGAAAAATGCCGGCACATGCGCTCACTGAACAACTTTTCCCAGCCATAGCCATCCTCGGGCATGGCGGGATAAGCATCTTCCTCACGCAACGCGGTGACATTCGTGGTCGTCTGTTTATCCGCGGCGTAAACGCAGGCGGACGAACTGAAAAAGTAACGTGACACCCCGGCGTCGCGTGCCGCGACCAGCATGTTGGTATTGATGAGGACGGAAAGCATGCAGTCGGCTTTATGGGTTTCGATGAACCCCATCCCGCCCATGTCGGCCGCGAGATTGAAAACCGTGTCGATGCCTTCAACCGCCGCGACGCACGCGTCAGCCTGGGACAAGTCGGCCCGGATGTTTTCGTTGTCGTCAGAAATCTGGTACCAGTCCGCCAACGGTTTCCGATCGACCGCGCGTACGTCAAGGCCTGAGCGCCGGAGATCAGCGGCCAAATGCCCGCCGATGAAGCCCCCTGCCCCGGTTACCAACACCCGTCCGTATTTATTCCTGACAGAAAAACCGTTCGTCGTCATATCCATCATCATGCCTTTCCGGGGAGGACACCGGTCGCATAAACATTTTCGAAAATGCTGCCCTGAAAACCGGGGTGCCGTGGAGTGATGCCGCGAATAATCGAGCACCGGGAGTGGGAAGCACAGCGCGAAAAGGTATTATGGTCGTGACGAGAACCTCCCCAGAAGGGGTAGTACCAGCCCCGGCGCGAAATGCGCTGGCCCGGCCCGCGACGCTCAGCGCCAATCGCGGGATCGGCTTGCCGGGCCCTTTCCTCGTGGACCTCAGAGATGCGCGGCCACAGACACAACTGGAGCGCGACGAATTCCGATAGTCACCTTGTACACCACCTGACAGTAGACTCTGAGAGTGACGAAATGATCATCGAGATGCGAACGTGCATCTCCAAGTTGTAATCCGTCCCTTCACCAAATTTACTACAACCATCAATTGAATGAGTTGTGTCTTCTCCGGTCCGTCACGCGCCCCAAACCGGCGCCCGTCTCATCAGTGCCGAACCCAGTAAGCGACATCGCCTGAAAAACTCAACCCGGTCGTACCGGCGTTATCCTCGGATCACGGCCAGGGACCTGCTGAGGCAGGCCATGGTCACCGCCGTCGCTCGCGAATTGATGGGCGTCGTCCCGGTCGTCGCTCGCGTCGCGCCGGCATCCCCGCATCGGCCGACACACGCCCGACCCGCCGAAACCGCCACCATGCTCGCCGCCGTTACGTGTGCTGCAAGCCGCACGAGCGCGCTGTGACCTTCGGCCGTCCCTGAACGCAGGTCCTTGCGGTGCCGAAGCGACGTCGAGCCT
>JBEKGV010000278.1:0-6160 GCA_050012615.1 Acetobacteraceae bacterium
GGTCCGCTCTCGCCGCCCCGGGAGCCAGATCCGCTCGTCCAGCGCGGTAGCGACTACCTGGACCCGACGCGCGAGCGGCGCGATCCGGGCCGCCAGCGTCGCGGTCGACGTCTGGACGATATCGGCGAGCTGGATCATGCGTTTCACCACGGCGACGCCCGCCGCCAGGTCCTCAGCCTCGGGGTGATCCGGCGGGATGGTCAGCAAATCGTCATCGATGTCGAAGATCAGTGTGGCACCAATGTCCTTCGTATGTGCTGCCAGGGCTTCGGCGGCGGCGATCGAGGGCACGGCATGGCGCTGCGTTACGACGACATCGGCGTGGTACCGCGACACGGTCTGGGCTCCGGCCAGAGTGACCGACAGCCCATGGCTCGCCTCCGGATGGTCCAGCGGGCGGAGCAGCCTGATATGCGCGCAGGGCGTGAAGGTCCCGTCGTCGAACGTTTCTGGAATGACGACCAGCGAGGTGGAGTCATCGCGGCGAAGATCGACGAGGCCGTCACCGCGCTCACGTCCGCGCCGCACGGGTCCGGGGCGAGGTGGGTCCTCGTTCAGGTCGTTCAGGCCGGAGTGCACTGGCGGATCCCAGGCCGGTACTTTCGCGGACCGGCTCGATCGTATCGCGACCGCGACGCTTTCGAACAGGTCCAGAAATACCTTCGGATCCAGGGTCGGGGGGATCAGCCAGGTCAGTGGCCGGCCGGCAAGCCGTTCCGGAAATGCACCTATCCGATTGGCCGCGATCGGTAGCCCGGCCTCGATCGCGGCGGACAGCGTGAAACTGTAGGTCTCCGGCCAGGATGCGGGAAACCACACCAAATGCGGGCGGTATTTCGCCAACAGCGCCGGAAGTTCCCCCTCGCGCCAGGGACCGTGGATTGTCACCCGGTTCCGCGCGGCGGAGGGAAAATTAGCCTCAACGTCGCCGATCACCTGGATTTCCAGCTTCGCCGGATTGGCCGCCATCGCCACCGATGCGACGACCTGAGCGCCTTTATGATCGGCCAACGCACCCAGTACGGCGACCCGAAGCCGATCCCTGGATCTCGGCGGGGGATAAAGCCGCCACGGACCCGGCGTTAGCGCCTCATGCGGGACCAATCGTCCGTTCCCGCCCATGCCGTACCGAAGCAGCCTGTCCAACGCGTCCTGACTGGGTGCGAACACGCGATCGGCTTCGCGGAATTGCCAACTCCACCGAAGACGCCAGGAAAGAATATCGGTGGCTCCGTGCGACGGCCGGTTGGCGATGCAGGCATCGCAGCCGGCCGGACCCGGCTCACCACAGTAATGACCGGCGGACCAAGGCAGTAACGTTACCTGCGGGCAGATCGCGAAATAATCGTGCACCGTGACGTCGAACGCCACCCCAAGATCATGGATCAGCGCGCGCGCATCGAGGTCCAGCCCCATCAGATGGTGGATGTGAATCCGCGTCACGCCGCCCGAGCGCGCCACCGCCGCGACATCGCGCCACCGTTCCGCTGCCAGGACGAGTTTCGGATGACCCGGCAGCGCCGGAATCGACAAAGCGACACCGCGCGAGGCGGGCTCCAGCAACAGGTAGTTCGCGCGGCCCGCGTCGCGCGCCACGACGTCCTGCACGTGCCGGCGCACGCCGCCCTCCAGGTCGTGCGACAGCACCAGCACGCCAGGCAACCCCGACGTCCGGAACAGCGACATCGTGGCGGCGAAACGAAACGGCTCGGTGCGGGCATCGTTGACGTACTGGGCTATGCGCGCCGGGTAGTCGGGATACCGCCCGGTCAAAATCCCAAATGCGCGCGTGATTCCGGCATCCGCCGCCGCGCCGAAGCTCGTGCCGCCCTCGTGCCGGACGAACGTGTCGCACGCGATATGGTGGCGCCAGCCAAGAGCGGCGGAGCGCAGACAGAAGTCATTTTCCTCGCCATAGCCTTTGCCGAATGTTTTGCTGTCGAACGGGCCTGTTTCATCCAGAGCGGCGCGTCGTATGTACATGCAGAAACCGACCGTGGTCGGGGCAGGGGCGAAGCGTCCGGCGTTGACCGCGCGGCAGGCCGCGTCGATTCGCGACAACGAGATGCCGTGCGGCATTGGGCCGCCCTCGAACCCCAGGTAGCTGCAAATCGTCGCATTGTTCGACAGCGGCGAAACGCTTGCGACTTTGTCTTGCGCGTATGCCTGCGCCCGCAGCCGGCGCAGCCAACCGGACGGCACCTCGGTGTCGCTGTTCAGCAGTGCGACATCCCGATCTCTCGCGTGACGCATCCCGCGATTGACGGAGGCGACGAACCCGAGATTCCGTTTGTTGCGCAACAGCGTGATCGCACCGGACTTCGCCAGCCGGTCCAGCCATGCACTGAGCTTCGGCTCCGGCGAACAATCGTCGACCACGATGACCCGCCCCATCGACCGGTCGCCATCCTCCAGCACGGATCCGATGCATCGGCGCGTCACCGCCAGATCGCGATAAACCGGAACGACCACATCCGCCGCGACCTCCGCCGGTGCCTTGAGAGGGGCCGGTGCCTTGAAAGGGGTCCCGGCCGATGGCAGGTAGTCCTCGATCGCGACCGGACGTTCCGTTAGCCAGCCGCGCGCGGCACCCACCCGAAGATGAAACAGCAACGGATTGCCGGCCGCTTCCGGATGCTGCCCGATGTACCAACCGGCATCGAAACGAGGGTGCGGGTCACGCCCCTTCGCCGCGCCTTCGGCCAGGTAATGCAGCAACGGGTGCGCCCCGGAGGCGGCGACGTCCGCGTACTGGCGCGCGTACCACGCGCTGTCGAACCAGCGATTGGGATCGCGTCGCTCCCGCAGGCCCACATCGACGAAATGACGGAGCGGGTCGACGCCGCTGGCCGCGACATCCCGATAGCGAGCACGATACCAAACCGGATCGACAACCATGTGTAACAGTTGTTCGGTCTGGGCTCGGCCGTATGTCGCGTCTTCAGACATCGTGGTGTCAGCCACCGGCCAGGAGAAAGGCGGAGGCTCCGATCGCCAGCAGCAGGATCGGATGGACCGAAGTGAACGCGACCAGCAAGGTGCTGACCGCGGTGATCGCATACGACAACGGTGCGTGTTCCGTGCCGCGGACGAGCGCGAGACCGCTGGCGAACGTCATCCCGATCCCAACCGGTGCGAGGGCACGCTCCACCACGGCGCGCCAAGGTTTCCGCGCGGCCCGGTTCCAGAACCGGGCAACAGTGAACACGACAAGGCTGGACGGGCCGAACATCGCGGTGAAGGCGACGATCGCTCCCGCCACTCCTGCCGCCTTTTGCCCCACCAGGGCCGCGATCATCGATCCTGGCCCTGGGGCGGCGCGGGAGATCGCGAACAGGTCGAGGAACTCCTTCGCGGTCAGCCAGTGGTGCACATCCACGGCGGCGCGCTGGATATCCGGTATCACACCGGTGCCGCCGCCGAACGCCACCATGGAGAGCAGTGCGAACAGCCAGAACAATTGCCACAGTACGGCGGTCACCGCTCTTCATTCCTGATCCGATCCTCTGACGATCGCATCAACAGGGCCGCCAGCAGGCTGACCGGTATCATGACCGGCAATACTTTGATCAGCGAAAAGCCGAGCACCCCGACCGACAGCGCCACCGTGGCGGTGATCAGGGCCGGGATCACACGTCTGATGCCGCCCCGGGCCAGCCGGATGCCGGTTCCCAGATTGAGGCCGATCGCGACGGCGCCCATGCCCGAGAGCGCGACGCTGAGCGCGGTTCCGCCCGGCATCCCTCGCATGCCGAAATAGATCGCGCCCAGTACGAGGATGATCACGAATGGGGCTGCCATCAGACCGGCGAAGCACGCCACCGCGCCCGGTGCGCCGCGCATTTGGGTGCCGATGAACACCGCCAGGTTGACGTTGGTCGCACCCGGGACAAGCTGTGACAGAGCGTAGCCGGACAGGAACTGCTGGTCGTCCAGCCAGCCTCGCCGCTGCACGGCCTCTCGCCGAACCCAGGCGGTAAGTCCGCCGCCGAAACTCGACAGGCCAATGCTGGCGAAGCCCATGAAGAGAGCCCCGAGGGACGGGGACTTACGGGCGGACGCAGTGGTCTCAGGCGGGAAACGAGTCGGCATGGGACCAATTAAGCCGGTCTGGTGTAGGGTGCACAGACCGGACGAGAAAGGAACGCACATGGATTATCGGCGGCTTGGCACCAGCGGGTTGAAAGTCTCTCCTCTCTGTCTCGGGACGATGATGTTTGGCGGCGCGACGGATGAGGCGGCGTCGTCTCGCATCGTGGCGCGGGCGCGCGAGCAGGGGGTTAATTTCGTCGACACGGCCGACGGTTACAACGGCGGCCGGTCGGAGGAAGTGACCGGACGGGCGATCCGCGAGCATCGGAGTTGGTGGGTGCTGGCCACCAAATGCTTCAACCCGACCGGAACCGGACCAAATGCGCGCGGATTGTCGCGGCGCCATGTGCAGCACGCGGTGGAAGGCAGTTTACGGCGGCTTGGCCTCGCCGAGATCGATCTGCTGTATTTGCACAAGGAAGACCTTTCGACCCCGCTGGCGGAGACGGTGCACGCGCTGGCCGATCTGATCCATGCGGGAAAAATTCGATATTTCGGCGTTTCGAATTACCGAAGCTGGCGGGTCGCCGAGATCTGCCGCCTGTGCGATGAGGCCGGGATCGATCGGCCGATCGCCAGTCAGCCGCTTTACAACGCGCTGAACCGGGAGGTCGAGGTCGAACATCTGCCGGCCTGCGGATATTACGGTCTTGGCGTGGTGCCGTACTCCCCCTTGGCGCGCGGGATCCTGACGGGGAAGTATCGACCGGACGTGCCGCCTCAGGCGGGGACTCGCGCTGGGCGGCAAGACCGGCGGATGCTGGAATCGGAATGGCGGCCGGAGAGTTTGCATATAGCCCAGAAGATCGCGGATCACGCGAGGGGGAGGGGAATGACGCCG
This sequence comes from Acetobacteraceae bacterium, assembly GCA_050012615.1. Classification (GTDB taxonomy): domain Bacteria; phylum Pseudomonadota; class Alphaproteobacteria; order Acetobacterales; family Acetobacteraceae; genus Rhodopila. The sequence continues at coordinate 4,934 of JBEKGV010000278.1, forward strand.
GGACAGTTCGCCTTCGCCTGGGTGTTGAACAATCGGCTCGTGACCGCGGCGATCGGCGGGCCGCGGACGGAGGAACAATGGGAGGATTACGTTGGCGCTTTGGACTGCCGGTTAGGCAAGGAGGATGAGGCGCTGATCGATCGGCTGGTCTCACCGGGGCATCCGTCGACACCGGGATATAACGATCCGTCCTATCCGCTGGAGGGGAGGCTGGTGCGGGGGTGAGGCCTCACCGGCCGATCCGCCGCGACGAATTAGCCGTGGGTTGTAAGCGCTGGGCACGCGTGCACGAACGTTCTGCGTCACGGCCGTCCAACGTCCTGTTCCATGAGCATCCGAATGTACCGGGTGAACGGGATGCCGCGCGATCTGGCCTTCGTTTTCACTGCCTCAAGCAAAGACTCCGGTACGCGCATGTTCAACTGAGCGTCCTTCTTCTCGAACTCGAATCGCATTGGTTTGAAGCCCGGCAGGTCGTATTCTGTCAGGTCGGCGGTATCGACGAAATGTTCCGCCTCCGCGTCGGTGCGGAATGATGGAATGGTCTTAAGCGCTTTTGCTCTGCTCATGGTGCACGATTTCCTTCCGATGCATGTATCCGGCGGAGATGGGACGGATCAACGTGCGGCCTTCGACATCCCGTGTCGTGAAGGCGATGAACAGGTAACGACCCGTCGCCAGTGAAATTCCTCACCGGCATCGGTCCAGGAGTTCGCCGTCCGGCGTGACATTGAGCAGGCTGACGCTCAGCCCTTCGGCGACATCTTCGATAGCGCATCGGCCCAGGCCACTCGGTTCGTGCGCTCATTGGTTGGGCTGTGCCGGCTGGACGGCGAGCAAGATTCATCTGAGAGGACCCGAGGGCCAGAGATACGGTACGAACGAAAGTCCGGTCATAATCTACTCGATACAAAGGGTATCTACGTTAACAAAAATGTACAATTATAACGAAACTAACCTCTGGCCCTCTGGTCCTCTTGCTTCTCTAAGGTGAATATTCGTGCACGTCGTCCACATGCCAACGGTCGACTTATGGCAAAGTCACCATCCGGTCTTTGCAAAAATAGCCAAAAGCCTGCAAGGACCAGTCACCACAAAAGGAGGGTGGCCGGTCCCGGCATGGATTCTTACCGCGCCAGATTTGATCCGCGCCATTCCCCCGGCACGGTCCCGTCCGCGTTATTTGTGGCTGCTAATTCTTACTGTCGCCCTTATTGCACCGGCGAC
>JBEKGV010000279.1:0-6135 GCA_050012615.1 Acetobacteraceae bacterium
GGACCAGACATCGGCTCCTGGACCCGTTCCATCGCTGCAGGTGGCGCAGACCCAGCCCAGCTCGACGCAGCCCGCCCCCGGGGCCCCAGCTGGCCAGGACCAGACCCCGCCCCCGGTCACGACGCCCCAATCGTCGCTTCCTCCGGTGGCCGCTCCGCCTGCGGTGTCCGCGGAGGTCCCCAAACCGTTCCACGGTTCGATCTCGTTTGAGTCAGGCAGCGGCAAGATCCTGACGCTTACCCTGCCGGCGGCAAATATTTACGTTGCCGATCCGAAAGTGGCCGAAGTCCGGCCTGCGAGTTCGACGAGTTTGTTCGTGTTCGGCGTGGGCGCGGGCCATACCACCATCGCGGCGGTCGATCAGCTTGGCCGCCTACTGGCGGACTATGACGTCACCGTGCGGCCGTCGGCATTTGGTGCGCGTGAGGCGCAGGCGGCGATCTCTCGATTGGTTCCCGGCAGCCGGGTTCAGGTCAAACCGTCCGGAAAAGGCATGATGCTAACGGGGGGTGTCGCGAACGCCTCCGACGCGGCGCAAGCCATGATGATCGCCAGGGGCTTTACCGGAGGTGATGGCATCCCGGTCGAAAATCAGATGACGATCGCCGCGCCCACGCAGGTCACGCTGATGGTGAAGATCGCGGAAATGAAACGCAGCACCGCGCGGAACATCGGCATCAATTGGCAGTCTCTCGGCACGCTCGGCCAAATCGGCGCAACCCAGGGCAAGCTCGGGCTACTCACCGCCATTACTAACGGCGCCTTCACCTGCACGGCTGGGGGGGTCTCCACCAACACCATCTGCGGGGCGGGAACGGGGGGCTTGACCGCCGCCATCAATACCCTGGCCACCGAGGGTCTCGCGCATATTCTGGCGGAACCCAACCTGACAGTCATGAGTGGTCAGGCCGCGTCGTTCCAGGCCGGCGGCGAATACCCGTACGCAGTACCGGGCGGCGGCGCCAACCCGAACGCGGTCACGATCGACTTCAAGCCTTACGGCGTGCTGCTGAATTTCGTTCCAACCGTCCTGAGCACCGGCCGTATCAATCTGCATGTGAAGCCCGAGGTGAGCCAGCTCGACAGCACCAACACGGTGCAGCTGCCTGGAGGCGGCATCGTCGACGGCTTGTTGGTGCGACGCGCTGAAACCACGGTCGAACTGGGTTCCGGCGAAACCTTCGCCATCGCGGGCATGCTGCAGACCACGAGCGCCGACAACAACAATGGACTGCCCTTCCTGGGCGATACGCCGATCATTGGCGCTTTGTTCAAATCCAACTCCATGACACGCGAACAAACCGAGCTGGTGATCATCGTCACGCCGATCGTGGTCCGGCCGGTACAGAACGTGGCGCAACTGAGACTTCCTGGCGAAGGCTACAAAGTTCCGAACGACGTCGACAGGCTGCTGTTGAACCATCAGGTTCCGAACGCGAATGGTACGGTGGCCCCGCCGCCGCCGGGTGAAGCCGGATTCATCGTGCGATGAGGTCTTTCATGCGTAAAACTTTGACAAAGCCGCTGTGGGCCCTGGCTGCCATGAGTCTGATGGCGCTGGCCGGGTGCAGCCAGACCGACCCGCTGACGCGCCCGTACATGTGGGAAGAGTCCGGTGTCAACGACCACAATATCGCCGCGATGGCCGCGAATCCCGCCGACCTGAACCGCGGTCGCGACACGTCACAGCGCAGGGTCTCCGTGGAGTCGGATCCCATCGAGAAATTCTGGTCAGGCAAACCGACGCCGCTGCTGACCAGCGGGTCCACGGGCTCAACCGGTGCACCGGCGACATCCGGCGGAGGATCGTAACGCCATGCCCCCCGAAGACGGACGAATTAATCTCGCGGCAGTCGTTCCGCCAGCCGATCCAAATGCGGGACGGCATGATCGGCCGTCGCTGATCGGGTTCATCACCGACAGCAAAACCGAAGATGCGTTGCGCGAGGGCCTCGCGGAAGCAACCAGCGAATCGCTGGACCTGCGCCGCGGCGGGATTCGCGCGGCGATCGCGACAATGCAGAAGTCCGCGACTCCGCGGGTGCTCGTGGTCGATCTCACGGGTGAAGAACACCCGTTGAGCGCGCTGACCGAACTGTCTCATGTGGTCGAGCCGGACGTCTGCGTATTGGTCGTTGGCGAAGTTGTGCATGCCGATTTCTATCGCGAAATCACCCGAGGTCTGGGCGCGGCCGAATATCTCAGCAAACCGGTCACGCGCGAAAAGGTGCTACGGCATTTCGGGCCGTTCGCGCAGGGCAGCGCCTTTGCCTCCCCAACTCAGATGGGTGGACGCGCGATCGCCATCACCGGCGTGCGAGGTGGTGTCGGGGCGACGACGATCGCGGTCAACATCGCGTGGCATTTCGGAGTCGGGATGCGGCGCCACACTGTGTTGCTGGATCCCGATACCCATCTCGGAACCACCGCGTTCCTGCTGAACATTCAGCCTGGGCCGGGCTTGCGCATGGCGCTGGAATCGCCCGACCGCATCGACAGTCTGCTGGCGGAACGCGCGGCACAGCCAGCGGCCGATCGTCTCCACGTCCTCGCGGCGGAAGAAAAAATCGCGTCGCACACCAGCCACGCCGCGGGTGCTGCCTCGGCGCTGCTGACCGCGCTGCGCAGCCGATATAATTTCATCATCGCCGACGTGCCCTACGCACCGGTGCCGTTGTACCGCGACCTGCTCGATCTCGTGGATCAGCGCATCCTTGTCATGGATCCCTCATTGGCCGCGATCCGCGACACCGTCCGCCTGTTGGGCCTGCCGAAAGGCCCAGGACAGGACCAGCGCGCGGTGATCGTGCTGAACCGCCTGGGAATGCCAGGCGGATTAAGCCGCAAGCAGGTGGAAGAGGCCTTAAAAATGAAGGTCGACGTGTGCATTCCCGATCTGCCGCGGCAAGTCGGCAATGCAGCCACTCTCGGCGAGCCTGTGATGGTCACCAGCAGTGGCTTCCGTAATGGCGTCGTCGAGATTGTGCGCCAGGTCGCTTCGATCCGGCTGCTTGACAGCGAAAGCGAAGGTAGCGTGTCGATGGCAGGTCAGGGCAAACGCGGCCTGTTGTCGATGTTTCGGAAGAAATCATGATCACCGTTTCGGTTCCAACGTTTGGACGACGCTCACAGGTTACGCCCGGTCCCGGTCAGGCGCCGTCAACTGAGGATGCGCCGGAAACCGTCCGCGAACTGATTGCCAGCGGCTCGCCGATTACCGAAGACATCGTCACCGAACTCCGCAATACCTGCCTGTCGCGGCTCGATCCGAACGTGATCGCCGCGATGCCCGCCGAGCGGCTGATCATGGACGTGGAGCGGCTGATCTCGGAAATAGCGACCGAGCGGCGCTACCAGCTCAATGCGCGCGAGCAACATATTCTCGCCAACGAACTGGTGCACGACATCACCGGTCTGGGTCCGCTGGAACAGTTGCTTGAGGACGACTCGATCGCCGACATCATGGTCAACGGCCCGCATCGCACCTTCGTGGAAAAAGGCGGCAAGGTGACGCTGGCCAACATTCATTTCCGCGACCAGGCGCATCTTATGAACGTCTGCCAGCGGATTGCCGCCGCGGTCGGACGGCGCATCGACGAGTCGAGCCCCATGGTCGACGCCCGCCTTAAGGATGGCTCCCGCGTTAACATCGTATTCCCGCCATTGGCGCTTGAAGGTCCTTACGTCTCGATTCGTAAGTTTGGCAAGAAAGCTGTCGATTTCGCGCAATTGATCCGCTGGAGGGCATTGACGCTACCGGTCGCCAGGGTGCTGGAAATCGCCTCGCAGGCGCGGCTGAATATCGTCGTGTCGGGGGGCACCGGCTCGGGCAAGACGACGATGATGAACGCCATGTCGCGCCTGATCGATCATGGCGAACGGGTGATAACCGTGGAAGACGCGGCTGAGCTGCAGTTTCAGCAACCACATGTCGTGCGTCTTGAAACGCGTCCGAGCAGCCTCGAAGGCCGCGGCGAGATCAACCAGCGCGACCTCGTTCGCAACGCACTGCGGATGCGGCCCGATCGCATCATCATCGGCGAGGTGCGCGGTGGCGAGGCGTTCGACATGCTGCAAGCCATGAACACTGGCCACGATGGATCGATGTCGACAATCCACGCCAACACAACCCGTGACGCGCTGACTCGTATCGAGAACATGGTCCAGATGGGCCAAATGGGGCTGCCCTCCGCGGCGATCCGCATTCAAATCGTCGGTGCGATCGACCTGATCGTTCAGATAGAGCGGCAACGCGACGGCGGCCGCCGCGTCGTCCAGGTGACCGAAGTATGTGGCATGGAAGGTGACGTCATCACACTGAACGACATCTTCCAGTTCGAGGTTATCGGCGAGGGAACCGACGGCAAATTATACGGCAAATATCACGTCAGCCGGATACCGCCGTCCTTCATGAAGAGGTTGTCGTATTTCGGGCTCGACCGCGCCTGGAAAGCAGCGCTGGAGGAGGCCGAGTCAGGTTAATAACCCGATCCCCCGATCAGCCTGAAAGAAGGCCATGACGGATCGGCGTCAACCGGACGGTGTTTTGCCGGCCGGTGTTTTGATGGAGTTTGGCCACCAATGAACGACGGTGCGACGCAGTACCTGCTTCTGATGGGCGGCTGCATGTTGCTGATAGGCCTCGGCCTCAGCGGTGTGATGGTATCGCGCTCGCAGGCGGTAAACGATCGACGCTCGAAACGTCTCACGGCGATTCTGGCGCCGCACCTGCGCACCGCGCAAATCGAACTCAGTGCGTTCACCTTGCCGGACGAGCGCGGACCGCGGACCGTCGCGAGCACGCTCGCCTCGATTTTCGGTTTCAGCTTCGAGCGGCAGGCACTCTATCCCGCGAAGTGGTACATTATTTTGGCGGTGGCATTTCTGCTGGCCGCCGGCGTCCGCTATGCCTCCGAAGACATGCTCGGCGTCCTATCCTGGGCCACGCTTCCGATCACCTGGGTGGTGGCTAGCCGGATGTTCTTCAACCGGGTCGAAAACAAGCGGCGAAGCGCGCTTCTGTGGCAGTTTCCGGATGCGCTGGCGATGATCGTGCGCTCCATCCGCGTTGGTGTGCCGGTGATCGATGCGATACGTAACGTGTCGCTTGCCGCTCCCAGTCCGACGGCGGGCGAGTTTGCCCGTATGGTCGATCAGATCGCGATCGGAACCCCGCTTGACGAGGCGATCACCGAACTCGCCGAGCGTACCGGTCTGGCGGAGTATCGCTTTTTCGCGACCGCGCTTTCGCTGCAAACCCAGACAGGCGGCACCCTGAGCGAAACGCTGGAGAATCTGGCGGACGTGATCCGCAAACGAGCGGCGCTCAAGGCGCGAGGCCTCGCCATGACGGCCGAGGCACGAACAAGTTCCGCGATCCTCGCGGTGCTGCCGGTCCTGACAGGGCTGATGCTGTATTTCCTCAATCCGAGCTATATCATGCTGTTATTCACCGATCCTACCGGCAAGATGTTCTTCAGCGCGGCGGTCATCTCACTGACCCTCGGAATGCTCTGTATCCGCGCCATCATCAAATCGGTGCTGCCATGATGGAAGTCGGTACACGTTTCGCGCTGCTCGCGGGTTCCGGGTTGTTCCTGCTCGCGATGGCGATGGCTTCCTGGATTCTGCTGCGCGACGTGCGCGTTCAGGAGCGCTATGGATGGCGGATCCGTCAGATCCATGGCGAGGAGCGCGTCAGCACGATGAAAGCGGAGCGGCCGGCGTTCCGCGAACTGTTCACTCGTAATATTTCCGGCATCGGCCAGTTCATCATCAGCAGTGGCCTTGTTCCGGCCGCGACCAAGGGGCAGCTTGAGACGATGCTGCGCGCCGCGGGTGTCCGTGGAGAAAATGCCGCCGGCGTGTTTTTTGGCGCCAAGATGATGTCGATGATCGTGCTGCCGGGGCTGGTGTGGCTGTCCGTCCGAAACTCGGGCTGGTCCTCGATGATGGTCCTGCTCTTGACGGTTGCCGCGGCGGTGTTTGGACTGGTCCTGCCCGACATGGTGGTCAAACAGATGCGCCGGCGTTTCATGACGCGCCTGGAAAAAGGGTTGCCGGACGCGCTCGACATGATGGTGATCTGCGCTCAGGCCGGGCTTGGTCTGGGACCGGCGATCGTCCGGGTCGCGG
>JBEKGV010000280.1:0-6125 GCA_050012615.1 Acetobacteraceae bacterium
AAACTCAATCCGCCCGACCCGCCGTTGCATCCGACAGCCCAGGGCCAGGGGTTGATGGCGGCGGAGATGGAACCGGTTTTGGCAAGGCTCATGGACGACAAACCTCACGCTTAATAACAAACCATCCTGTATGACGTGGTCGAACGCCGCGTGGATATCGGCATTTGGGCCGTCGGCAACCACGGGAGATCATGATGGCGAAAGGATATTGGATTGCACGGATCGATGTGACCAATCCGGACAAATACCAGGATTACATGAAGGCCAATGCGGCGGCTTTCAACAAGTTCGGCGCCAGATTCATCGTCCGCGGCGGTAAGTTCGAGGCCCCCGAGGGCACGCCTCGCGCCCGCAATGTCGTGCTGGAGTTCGCCGAATACGCGACGGCGGTGGCTTGTTATCATTCTCCGGAATACCAGGCCGCGAAGGCGTTCCGCGATGGAGCCGCGGCCGCCGATCTGCTGATCATCGAGGGTTACGATGGTGGTCAGCCATAGTGGGGCAGCTTTTTCCGCTTGCACTTTCTCCGGCAATGCCGTATATAAACGCCAACGCCAATCCACCCCCCGATTAACCAATCCTCAGGATTTCGCCTGTAATGCCCGCCTACCAGATCACCATACCACGGGCGGGCCATGCTTCATTCGGTCATCGAGACTCCGGATTTCCTACGTGATGCGGCGAACTCCGGTCTGACCGCCGACGAACGTAGCAAGATCGTCGCCCTTGTCGCCGCCTTTCCAAAAGCCGGGGTGGATATTCCGGGGACCGGCGGCGCAAGAAAAATCCGCTTTCCTGGGCGGGGTAAAGGCAAAAGCGGCGGTTATCGCGTGATTTCGTTTTACGCCGGCCCCGATGTTCCGGTGTTCCTGCTCAACGTGTTTGCAAAAGGCGACAAAATCGATCTGACCATGGCCGAGCGACATGAGCTTCGCAAGGAACTGGCCGGTTTGGCTGAAGACTATCGCAATGGAGTACGCCGTCATGTCCAAGGCTGGTAGCCGTATCCTCAATAGCGTGCGCACGGCTCGCGCTTATGCGCGCGGCGATGCGGATGGCGGGTTCGTCGTACATGTTCCCGACAGTGTCGATGTCCGGAGCATTCGCGCCGATCTGGGCCTCAGCCAGGAAGCGTTCGCGAAACGGTTTGGCTTCACCGTCGCCGCCGTGCGCGACTGGGAACAGGAAAGGCGCACGCCGGAGCAAGCCGCGCGGGTGCTGTTGCTGGTCATCGCGAACGATCCGTCCGCTGTCGATCGCGCTCTGGCGGCCGCCCAGGGGGACTGATTGGGGGGACTGATTGGCCGGATTGATCAGGCCAACACCGCCTCCGCCGCCGCCGCGATCCGAAACAATCGGGCGTCGCCCATCGTTTCGCCCATCAACATCAAGCCAACTGGCGCGTCTCCCGGCCGATGGCATGGAATACTGATCGCGCAACGATCGAGAAAATTGCCCAGGGCGGTATTGCGCAAAACGTGCAGGTTGACCCGGTTGTACTCTCGCTCGTCATCCAGCGTCGCGATCCGGGGTGCGACGATCGGCACCGTCGGCATGACAACGCAATCGAAATCCCGTGTGCTGGCATCGAACTCAGCTATGATCCGCGCGCGCGCCGCGACGAGATCGAGGTAGTCCGCCGCGCTCATGTTTTCACCCCGCGCGATACGGACCCGGATACGCGGATCGTAGCCCGCGCCTTTCTCGGCCAACAACGAGCGGTGCCAGGCGTACGCCTCACTCGCGGCGTAGCCGCCTTTCGCATTCACCGCCGCGATTGCATCGAATGCCGCGAAAGTGAGGCGTGTCACGCGTGCGCCTGCCGCCGACAACTCCGACAACGAGCGTTCGAACGCGGCGGCGACCGTCGCATCCATGCCATCCAGAACGACGTTTTCCGGCACCGCCAGGCGTAATCCATGCAATGGTGCTGGTTGCAGATCGACCGCTTCCTCGCCGGCCAGGATGGCGTCGATCGCCGTGCAGCAAGCCACGGTGGGTGCCAGCGGCCCGACCGAATCCAACGACGGCGCCAGCGGCAGCACCCCTTTGATAGGCACCCGCCTCGCGGTCGGTTTGTAGCCGACAATTCCGCAAAACGCGGCCGGGATCCGGCACGAACCACCTGTGTCGGTGCCCAACCCGGCGGCGGCCATGCCATCCGACACAGCCACCGCGGTGCCGGACGAACTACCTCCGGGAATCCGCGCCGAGGCACGATCCCACGGCGAGCTCGGCGTGCCGTAATGCGGATTGATGCCAAGGCCGGAAAACGCGAACTCCGTCATGTTAACCCGGCCCATCGCGATGAACCCGGCATCGCGCATTCGTTGCACGACCGCAGCGTTCGCACGCGCGGGCGAAGCATCCGCCAACACCTTCGATCCGGCCGGCGTCGGTTGACCGGCGATGTCGAACAGATCCTTCAGCGCGATCGGAATCCCCGCGTAACGACCTACCGGCAGACCGACTCGTCGGGCCGCGTCAACCGCGTCCGCCGCCGCCCGAGCCTGTTCCGCATGGACCTTAATGAACGCGCGGGCGCCCTCACCGGCGGGATCGGCGATGCGTGCCAATGCCTCTTCCACCAAAGCGCGGCTGGTTGTTTGTCTGTTCGCCAGGCTCTGGGCCAGGTCCTCGATCGCGCGCATGATGCCTCCTGTTTCGAAGCGGAGACCATGCCATGCCCGACGCCCCCGCCAAACCTGTTTTGCTCACCGGAGCCTCCGGTAATCTGGGCCGCATGCTGGCAAAAGCATTGGCGGCCGAGGGCTGGTCGCTCCGCCTGACGGATATCACGCCGTTCCCCGATCCGCTTCCGGCGGGAGCGGCCTTCACGCGTGCCGACCTGAATGATGGCCTGACGATTCTGCGCCTCGCGGACAACTGCGGCGCGATTGTTCATCTCGGCGGCATATCAGTAGAGCGGCCGTTCGAAGAAGTCCTCGGACCGAACATTCGCGGGCTGTATCATATTTACGAGGCCGCCCGGCGTGAGCGCGCACGCGTTATTTTCGCGTCATCCAATCACTCCATCGGATTTCATGAACGAAATGAAACGATCGCCGCGGACACCCAGTTCCTACCCGACGGCTTTTACGGCCTGTCGAAGGCTTATGGTGAGCTGATGGGCCGCTTGTATTGGTTCAAGCATGGTGTTGAAAGCGTCTTCATCCGCATCGGCTCGTGTTTCCCCGAGCCGACCAATGCTCGGATGCTGGCGACATGGATGTCCTATCCCGACCTCGCGCGGTTAGTGACGCGCTGCGTAACGACCGAGAAAGTCGGCTGTCGTGTCGTTTGGGGTGCGTCGAACAATGCGCGCATGACCTGGTGGCGCGATGACGACCGTGAGGCGTTGGGATGGACACCGGTCGACAGTGCCGACCCGTTCGCGGGCCAACTCGCCGGCAAGGTCAGCAGTAATCCGATCGAGGAACGTTACATGGGCGGGAACTTCTGCTCGCTGGACTATTCGCGCACCGAGCCGCCGCCCGCCGGTTTGTTCGAGAAAGGTTCAGGCTAGGACCTGGAATGGTTGAAGCGCGGGACATCCGCCCACGTCATGGCCGGGCCTGACCCGGCCATCTCTACCAGCACGGTGCGGCGATAGATGGCCGGATCAAGCCCGGCCATGACGATTTAGCGACAACGACTCGCGGTTTATCGATAGTGGGTTTTAGGAACCGCGCGCCGTCTCCGCTTTAAGCTTTTTTATTCCGATACAGCTACCAAAGCCATGAGCCCGGGGTTGGGTAGGGTTGAGCGGAGCCGGCGAACTTCAATCCCTTCACGCACCGCACGATCATCCAGACGAGGGAGAACACCAGAACGAGCCAGCCAATGACCACGAACAGCAGCACGACGCCAATGACGCCGTACAATAAACCAATCCAGAATGTTCTGATTTGAAATGTGTAGTGGGATTGGGTCCATTCCGGACCGTCGCCTCGGTTTATATAGGCCATCACCACGGCAATCAGAGACGTGATGCCAACCGCCAGGCCGACCAGATAGAGGATGTAAATGACCGTGACGGTTCCCCCAGAATTGGCTGGGGCCGCGGTGTTGGCATCGGACATGTGGTCACCCCCAATTCTCTGGTCCTGTAACCTCTCGCGATCGTTACAGTACGTGGGGCCAATATCCGTGGCAAGTCAATGCACGGATGCTGGCGAGTTGGATGCCCTGTCCCGACATCGCACGGCTTGTCGTTCGTTGCGTAACGATCGAGACAGTCGGCCTGGCCGGGCCATGACAGGCAATACATAAGTCAGAAGTTACACCCACTGTCATAAACGTCAGGTGCTAAACCTCCCGATCAGGGCAGCCCGTCCCCGAACCGGTTGAGCCCGGGTGACGGATCCTTCACGGTGCCCGGCTGCACCATGAAAAACAAAAACCAGTATGTGCCGACAACTGGAACAAACTGGATGAAGAACCAACCGCCGCCACGGTCCACATCATGCAGCCGACGCACCGCCACCGAAATACTCGGCAGGATTATCGCGAGGTAAAGCAGCACGGCTATGATCGAGGCGATGGCGTAGCCAAGAAAGGATCCCAGCACGAGCACGACGACCCAGACCGCGATGAAATACAGCAGCAGGAACAATGCCCACCACCAATACTCCGGCCGATGCGCCCGACCCTGAAACGTCACGTATTTCGAGAAACACGTGGAGATCGCTGCCTGGAACCCCATTGTCTCGCCCCTCGTTCGGATTGCCGGCCGATCGCGGCCCCTTGGCCGTATCTTGACATGACCGCATTATCAGCCGCGAACGGATTCGGTGAAACAAATGCCAGATGGCAATTTACTGATTGGCCAGCGCCGATACTCCTCCTGGTCCATGCGAGGCTGGCTCGCGGTCCGCCTCGCGAACCTTGACGTCACCGTCGAGGTCGCCCGTTTCGTTCGCCCAGGTCGCACGCCTCTGACCGAGCAAAGATCGCCGAACGGGCTCGTGCCCTATCTCGAACACCGAGGTGCGAAAGTTTGGGAATCGCTCGCGGTCTGTGATTACTGCGCCGAGATTGAGCCGTCGCTTTGGCCGGTAGACCGAGTCGCCCGTGCCCATGCGAGGTCGATGGCCGCCGAGATGCACACCGGCTTTCATGCGCTGCGTCAAAACATGTGGATGAATCTGGGCCGCGATTATTCGGGCCTCGGCCGCACCTCGGCCGCTCTGGCCGATATCGCTCGGATCGAGGCATCGTGGGCCGAGGCAAGACAATCGTTTGGCGCGGGAGGCCCATATTTGTTCGGTGCCGCTTTTACCGCCGCCGACGTCATGTATGCGCCCGTCGTTACGCGTTTCCTGACCTGGCGTCCGGAAATCTCGGCCGCCACGACGGCTTATGTTGACGCTGTCCGCGCTCATCCGCTCGTCAGCGAGTGGTACGACGCCGCCGCCAAGGAACCGGCCGATTGGCTGGTCGACGATTACGAGCGAATGCCCGCCGGCCCGGGCTGATCTTCGACTAATCGAGCCGTCACCAAACCTTGGCCGCTGGGCCTTAATCATGACGCGATCGCACGATATTCGACGAATCGCGCCCAGAGGGACATGATCCTCGCATGATCGAGTCGTCCGCGCTCTGCATCGCCGCACTGCTGGCACTGTCCGCTCTGGGTGTTTGCACGGCGCGTATCCCTCATGCCCGCCCGCTGGTTTACCCCGCATGCGGCCTGGTTTGCCTCGCGCTTCTGTGGATCGGGATCATTTCGCTCGGAGCGGAACCGGCGGAACTGAAGCTCCCGTTGGGGCTGCCGTGGATCGGGTTCAACCTGCGCCTCGATTCCCTGGCGGCTGCGTTCCTCGCGCTGATCGGCCTTGGAGGCGCGGGTGCGAGCCTTTACGGGATCGGTTACGGGCGACACGAACCAGACCCGGAACGCGTCATCCCTTTTGTTCCCGCCTTCCTCGCCGGAATGGCTTTGGTCGTCATCGCGGATGATGCCTTTGTCTTTCTGTTTGCCTGGGAGCTGATGTCGCTCGCCTCCTGGGCGCTGGTCATGGCGCATCACCGCGAGGAAGGGAACGCCCGCGCCGCTTACGTTTACCTGATCATGGCGATGTTCAGCGGCCTGACACTGCTGCTGGCGTTCGGACTGCTGGCGG
>JBEKGV010000281.1:0-7909 GCA_050012615.1 Acetobacteraceae bacterium
GAAGCTGGCATCCGTAAGGGTTGGGGCACTGGCTTCCTCCGGCCCGAAGAACACCAGACCCAGGCCGATCAAAACGAAATGCAGTGCCATCGCCAAAATCAACAGCGCCAGCACCGAAGCCCCCGAAACTGGGCGGAATGCGAAACGCCAGATCAACGGCCCCATGGGGGTGACGATGGCCAGCGCCAGCAAGATCGAGATCGCCGGCACCCGGTACGGCGTGAGAAAAAGCGCCGCCGCCGTCACCGCCAGCGGATAAACGCCCCAGCCCAAAATGCCACGCACGCTCGCGCGCCAGCCACCAAACAACGACGCGGCGAGCGCGAGCGCGGACACTCCGTCGAGCAACCACAGCGTGCCTGGCAGATGTCCCGATTGCAGCGATGCGACCGTCAGCGTACCGAACGCCAGCAGGTCGCCTTGCGGCACGAAGATGACCCGCGTCACCGAGAACACGATCAACAGCCCGATCGCCAGCAGCAGGTAAATCGCGCCTGTCGTGATGCCGTCCTGCAGCAGCGCCAGGAAGACGAACAGGTCCATTCGGCGGCTACGTTGGGCCGCTTACTGGATCGCTCTCCAGGCCCCGTCCTTCACCTCCACGAGCACGGCGGCACGGGCATCCTGCCCGTTATGGTTGGTCGGCGACATGTCGTACACGCCACTCACGCCGACCAGTTCGTGCGTCTCCTCCAAGGCATCGCGCAACGCCATACGGAACTGTTCGGTGCCCGGCTGGCCCGCCTTCAACGCTATTGGAATGGCGCTTTTGAGCAGCAGCATGGCATCATAGCTGTAGCCGGCGAACGGGCTCACGCTCTGTGGTCCGAATTGCTTCGTGTAGTCCGTCATGAACGCCGTCGCCACCGGTTTAACCACATTGCCATCGGGCAACTGGTCGTAGACAACGACAGGCGAAGTGACCGCGATGACACCTTCGGCCGCCGTGCCTCCCACCTTGATGAAGGCTGGACTGACGATGCCGTGATTACCATAAAGGCCGCCCTTGAAGCCGCGATGGCGCAGCGCGACCACCGGCAGAGCGGCCGGCGTCGCCGAGGTGCCCATCATGATCGCCTCGGGATGCACGCTTATCAGTTTCAGCGCCTGTGCGTCGGCCGATGTGTCAGTGCGCGCATACCGCTCATCCGCCAGGATCTTGATCCCGTCTTCCTGGGCCCACTGTTTGGTGGCGGCAAGCACCTGATCGCCCCAACCGTCCGAGAACCCGATATAGCCGATCTCGTTCACGCCGTGCTGCTTCATGTGTTTGAACACGGCTGAGACCATCAGCGAGAGCGGCTGTGCGTCGCTGAATGTATAAGGTTGTTTCGCCGGATCGTATTCGTAAGGCGCCATGGCGATCATCGGCACATGCGCCTGGTTGGCCAATGGTGCCACCGCGGCGTCCGTGGCGGTGAGCGAAGGGCCAATAAAGGCATCGATGTGGTCTTCCGAGATCATCTTCTGCGCGATGGTGTACCCCGTGCTCGCATCCGTCGCGTCGTCCCGGACGATATATTCCACCTTTTGACCGGCGATCTCGGCGGGAAAAAACTCGAACGCGCCTTTATAGCCGACGCCCATCGCGGCACCCGGACCGCTGATGGACAAAATCGCGCCGAGCCTGATCTGCGATTGAGCCTGCGTCGATACGCCGAGTAACCCCAAAGCCACGGCGGCCGCGAACAGACGCGCTTTCATACCAAACTCCCTGCTGGCCGATTGGCCCGGAAGCGCGGTGCGCGCGGGCCGTATGATTTCAGGTGAGGATCGCTCGGGCGTCAAGCGCCCTCCTGGGTGCCCAGGGAGGGTGCCGAGGGGAGCGCCCAAGGGAAGCGCCCAAGGGAGTACTCCGGGCAGTGAGACCAGTGTGCAGCGTCCATGCGGGGCTCGTTACCCCGCTTCACACTTTGTAACGTACCATAGGGGACACTTTGTCGCGTTCCCCCGATAAGATCGTGTCAGGAAAAAGCATGACAGCCTGACGTGGAGCCTTTCAAAGGCGCGCGGGTTATGCCAATAATGCCGCCGCTTGTGCAGCGCAGCATTACCATTGGAGGCGGACAACGCCTCCAGGGTCAGGGACGGCCGTTGGGTAGAGGGGCTGACGTATCGTCGGCACGGGTTTGGGAACCAGCCGTTCGGCCTATCGGGCCCGGATCGCCGGCAAGACACAAAGCTCTTTGGTGAATTGAACGCGGGCTCGACTGTTCGGGCTCATCATCTGGATGACTGAACAGGGGTCGGTTCGACGACCCCTGTTCGGCAGCGGGAGTTGTTGCGCATGTGGATAGTCCGGATCGCACTCAGCCGCCCGTACACTTTCGTCGTGCTGGCGCTGCTGATCCTGATCCTCAGCCCGCTGGTGATTTCGCGCACGCCGACGGACATCTTTCCGAACATCAATATCCCGGTCATCGCGGTCGGCTGGAGCTACACGGGGCTTAGCCCGGAAGACATGGAAGGAAGGCTGACGACTGTCTACGAGCGCTCGCTGACCACTCTGGTAGACAATATCCAGCACATTGAGTCGACGATTTACAACGGCCAGTCCATCACCAAGATCTTTCTGCAGCCGGGTGCCAGCCTCGACACCGCCAATGCCCAGGTGACGGCGGCCGCGCAGACGATGCTGCGGCAGATGCCGCAGGGAACTCAACCGCCGCTGATCCTCAATTTCAGCGCATCCAGCGTGCCGATCCTCCAACTTGGTCTCTCCGGCCCGGGCTTTTCGGAACAGGCCCTCAACGACCTCAGCCTGAATTTCTTGCGTACGCAGTTGGTGACTGTGCCGGGGTCGGTGATCCCGTATCCATACGGCGGCAAGATGCGTCAGGTGATGATCACCCTCAATCCAGCCCGGCTGCAGGCGAAGGGATTGTCCCCGGCGGATGTCCTGAACGCGGCGGCGTTGCAGTACCTCGTGCTGCCGTCGGGCACCGCGAAGATCTCCGAATTCGAATATGACGTTCGCATGAACGGGACCACTCGGACGGTGCAGCAGATCAACGATCTGCCGATAAAGACCGTCGGCAATGCCACCATTTATATGCGCGATGTCGCCACCGTCAGCGATGGGTTCGCGCCGCAGACCAACGTGGCGCGGAAAGATGGTCAGCGCGGCGTGCTGGTCAGCATCCTGAAAGCCGGCAATGCCTCGACGATCAGCGTGGTGAACGGCATCCGGGATATGCTGCCGCGCGTCGCCCAGACCTTGCCGCCGGAGTTAAAGGTCCAGCCGCTCGCCGACCAGTCGATTTTTGTCAAGGCCGCTGTGACCGGCGTGATCCAGGAAGCCGTCATCGCCGCCGGCCTGACCGCCCTGATGATCCTCCTGTTCCTGGGCAGTTGGCGCAGCACCATCATCATCGCGATATCCATTCCACTTTCGATTCTGACCTCCGTGATGATCCTCAGCTTCCTGGGCCAGACGATCAACATCATGACTCTGGGTGGCCTCGCGCTGGCCGTCGGCATTCTGGTGGACGACGCCACCGTCACTATCGAAAATATCGAACGCTATCTCGAGGACGGCCACGACCTGTACGAAGCGATCCTGCAGGGCGCCGCGCAGATCGCCGTGCCCGCGCTGGTCTCGACTTTGTGCATCTGCATCGTGTTCGTGCCGATGTTCCTGCTCAACGGCGTGGCACGCTACCTGTTTGTTCCGCTCGCGGAAGCGGTGGTGTTCGCCATGCTCGCCTCTTACGTGCTGTCCCGCACGCTGGTGCCGACGATGGCGTTGTATCTGTTGCGGGTGAAGGGGCACCGTGACGTGCCGTCACGCAATCCGCTGGTTCTGCTGCAGCGGAGTTTCGAGCGCCAATTCGAGCAATTGCGCCGTGCCTATCATGGCGCTTTGGTCGTCCTGGTACGGCGGCAAGGAGTATTCATCCCGACATTCCTGCTGTGCTGCGTCTCGGTCTTTGTGTTGCTGCCTTGGCTTGGCCAGGATTTCTTCCCAAATTCCGACGCCGGGCAATTCATCCTGCACATGCGAGCCAAAACCGGCACTCGCATCGAGGAGACGGCCCGGCTGGCCGACCAGGTCGAAGCGGCCATAAGGCAACAGATTCCACCGCGCGAATTGGAGGTGATCACTGATAATATCGGGCTGCCCTACAGCACGATCAACCTCACGCATACCTCTTCGGGTGTGATCGGCGCGGCGGATGCCGACATCATGGTTTCGCTGACGCGCGATCATCATCCGACCGCCGGCTATGTCGCATCGATCCGCCGTGACCTGGCGCGGGAGTTTCCCGGCGTGACGTTTTATACCCTGCCGGCCGATATGATCACGCAAATCCTGAACTTTGGCATTCCGTCCCCGATCGACATCCAGATCGACGGCAACAACGTCGACGGCAACCGGATCGTCGCCGACCGTATTCTTGATCAGGTGCGTTCGGTGCCGGGTGTCGTCGATGCGCGCATCCAGCAGCAATTCGACTATCCGGACTTCGAGGTCGCGGTCGATCGAACCAAAGCCCAGCAAAATGGATTGTCCGAGCGCGACGTCGCGAGCAGCATCGTCGACACGTTAAGCGGCAGCTTCCAGACCGCACCAATGTTCTTTCTGAACCAGCAGAATGGGGTCAACTATCAGGTCGCCGCCCAGGCACCGCAATACTCCATCCAATCGATCCACGATTTGCAGAACATCCCGGTTACCGGTCCGGCCCAGATTTCGCCGGCGATTCTGGCCGACGTCGCGACGATTAAACGGTCGCAGGAGATGGCGGCGATCGACCACTACAACATCCGGCGTGTGGTCGACATTTACACCAACGTCCAGGGCCGCGATCTGGGTGCGGTGGGCCGTGATATCGCGAAAATCGTCGATGCGAACCGCGCTCAGTTGCCGCGCGGCAGCTTCGTGCGGGTCAAGGGCCAGATCGATACCATGAACGACGCCTACATCAACCTCGCCGCCGGCCTCGGCTTTTCGATTCTGTTCGTCTACCTGCTGATCGTGGTGAACTTCCAGTCGTGGCTTGATCCTTTCATCATCATCACCGCATTGCCGGCGGCACTTGCCGGGATCGTGCTGTGCCTGTTCTTCACCGGAACGACACTGAGCGTGCCGGCCTTGATGGGCGCCATCATGTGTATGGGCGTGGCGACCGCGAACAGCATTCTGGTGGTGACGTTCGCCCGCGAGCGTCTGGCTGAGCATGGCGATGCGGCCCGAGCCGCGATCGAGGCTGGTTTCACCCGCTTCCGTCCGGTGCTCATGACCGCTCTCGCGATGATCATCGGCATGGTACCGATGTCACTCGGCCTCGGCGACGGCGGCGAACAGAATGCACCACTTGGCCGCGCCGTGATCGGCGGGTTGCTGCTCGCGACGGTCGCCACGTTGGTGTTCGTTCCGACGGTTTTCGCCCTGCTCCACTCCAGACGGGGCGGCGCCGAGATGCCTGGCCCGCTCGCGGGACCTGACGTTCCAATCGATGCGACATGAGGAATTTGACACGTGATCAACGAAACTCCTGAAGCACTGGTGTTGGGTAAGCCGTCAGCCAGAGAGACGCCCCCGAAGCGGCGAACCAAGACAGGCGTGCTGATAGCGGTGGGCGCGATCATCCTGCTTGGGATTGGAATTTACGAAGGCATCCGAGATCGCGTGGACGCGGAGGCCGCCCTCGCCACTGAGACACGCGAAACGGCGGTGCCCATCGTCAACATCATCCATCCGGCGGGTAATGTCCCGGATCAGGAGCTGTTGCTGCCGGGCCAGACAGTGGCGTTCTCCGACGCGCCGATCTATGCGCGTACCAGCGGCTACCTGAAGCGGTGGACTGCTGACATGGGCGCCCATGTCAAGCAGGGCGAACTGCTCGCGCAGATCGAAGCCCCCGAACTCGACCAACAATTGCGCCAGGCACGCGCCGACCTGGCGACGGCTCAGGCCAACGCGAAACTCGCCGGCATCACGGCGCAACGCACCGAGAGCCTGTTGAAGAGTCAGTCGGTCTCGACACAGGAACGTGATAACGCGGCCTCTGCCTATATCGCCGATCAGTCGATCGTCGTGTCACGCCAGGCCGACGTGGAGCGGCTGGAGCAATTGCAATCTTACGAAAATGTCTTCGCGCCGTTCGATGGCGTGATTAGATGCAGATTGGCGCAACCCCCACGGTGACGCTTGACGAATATCCCGGCCAGACGTTCCAAGGCACCCTGGTGCGCACCGATAACGCCATCAACCCAACGTCGCGCACGCTGCGTGTCGAGGTCGATGTGAACAACGCCGACGGCAAGCTGTTGCCCGGCTCCTATGTGTTTGTCCATTTCACCCTGCCGGGACGTGCGCGCTCGGTGACGGTCCCATCGAATGCTCTGTTGTTTCGCAGCGAGGGATTGCGGGTCGGAGTCGTGCGTGACGGTACCGCGGAACTCGTACCGATCACGATCGGCCGCGACTATGGCGACAAGGTGGAGGTGCTGTCCGGTCTCGGACCAACCGACCAGGTGATCGTCAACCCATCCGACTCACTAATCGGAGGCACCACGGTACGGGTGGCCAGCAGCACTCCCGCCGGAAAGCCCTGATGCGGCTTGCGGGTTGGGGATTCGCTCGGCGGCCGCTCACCGGCGCCGTCGTGCTGCTCCTGACCGGCTGCAACGTCGGGCCGAAATATGCGACCCCGGCGACGCCGATGTCCGGCATCTTCAAGGAGGCCACGCCGGCCGACTACCAGAACGCCGGCGCATGGCGGCCCGCCCATCCTGGCGACGCAACGCCGCGCGACAAATGGTGGCAGATGTTCGGCGATCCGGAACTCGACAAGCTGGAGGACGAACTCACCGCGGCCAACCAGAATCTGAAGGTGGCGGAAGCGCCAATCAACCGTATTTCGGGGTCAAGAGTCCGACGCAGGAAGGTCAACTGCAGCTACCATTCGACCTATCCTACGAAATCGATTTGTGGGGACAGGTCCGCCGCACCGTCTCGGCGGCACGCGAGGAGGCGCAGGCCACCGCGGCAGACCTCGAAACCGCGCGCCTCAGCCTGCACGCGGAGCTTGCCCTCGACTACATTGAAGTGCGTAGCGCCGACGCGCAGCAGCGCCTGCTGGACGACACCGTGAAAGCTTATACCGATGCCTTGCGCGTAACCCGGAACCGCCTGGAGGGCGGCTTCGCGCCGGTGTCGGATGTGGCGCAAGCGGAAACGCAGCTTGATACGACGCGGGTGCAGGACACCGACATCGGCGTGATGCGGGCGCAGTTCGAGCATGCTATCGCCGTCCTGATCGGCAAACCGCCCGCGACGTTCAGCCTGCCGCCCGCGCCACTCAATCCGCGGCCCCCGCCGATCGACTCTGGCATGCCGTCCGAGTTGCTGCAGCAGCGTCCCGACATCGCCGCGGCGGAGCGTCGCGTCGCCGAGGCTAACGATCAAATCGGCATTGCCGAAGCGGCCTTCTATCCGTCGCTGAATCTGAACGCGGCTGCCGGCTTCGAAGGCACCAAAGGGGCGAATTGGTTCGTCTGGCCAAGTCTGTTCTGGGCTGTCGGTACGTCGCTGACGCAACCGCTGTTCGATGGCGGGCGGCTTCACGCTCAATCGAAACAAGTGCAAGCCGCGTACGAAGCCGCCGTCGCCACTTATCGGCAGACCACGCTGACGGCGTTCCAGCAGGTGGAGGACAACCTCTCCGCCCTACGCATCCTGGCCCGCGAGGCTCAGCAGCAGCGCGAGGCCGTGACCGCGGCGGACAATGCATTGCGCATCTTCACCAACCTCTACGTTGGTGGGAGAGACACATATCTGCAGGTAATAACGGCACAGGAATTCGCTTTGACCAATCAGCGCAACGACGTCGACATCATGCGCCGGCGCATGGAGGCCAGTATTCGATTGGTTAAGGCGCTAGGTGGCGACTGGAACGTTGGT
>JBEKGV010000282.1:0-6111 GCA_050012615.1 Acetobacteraceae bacterium
TTGTTCACCGACGGTGCGTTCGTGCCCGTTCTGCCGAAGGTCCTGCCTGACGCGCCGGATGTCCGCCTGGTCGTTTATATCGGCGAGGGCACGACCCCGCCTGAACTGGCCGACTATGAGAAACTGCTCGGGACCGCGCACCCCTTCGCCGGATCGATCGGCGCCGACAACGATTTGGCTGGCATCTTTTACACTGGCGGGACCACGGGCCGATCCAAAGGCGTGATGTTGAGCCATAACAATATCATGTCCAATGCGCTGAACATTTTCCCCAGCACCCAGGCCGATGAGGACACGCGGTATGCGCATGCCGCGCCGATGTTCCATCTCGCGGACAACGCGATGACCTATCTGGTGACCGGTTTTCGTGGGACGCACTACTTTCTGCCGCGATACGAACCGGTCGCTTTGATGAAATTGATTGAGCAATACAAGATCACGCTGCTGTTGATCGTGCCGACCATGATCAACATGCTGGTGAATCATCCGGATGTCGGCAACCACGATTTGTCCAGTATGGAACGGCTGCTGTTCGGCGCCTCGCCAATGCCGGAGGCGGTGCTCCGGCGCGCCGCGGAAGTAATGCCCGACGTGAAGTTCTGTCACCTCTACGGCCAATCGGAGTCGTCTCCGGTCCTGACCGCGTTGGATCCTCGTTATACGTGCTTCGAAGGCCCCTACGCCGGCCGCGTTAAATCCGCCGGCCAGGCCGTGCTTGACTGCGAAATCCGCATTCATGACGTGGACGACAACGAGGTCCCCCGCGGCACGATCGGTGAAATCTGCGCCCGCGGCCCAATGGTGATGCTGGGCTACTGGAAACAGCCTGAGATGACAGCACACGCGCTGCGCAATGGCTGGCTGCACACCGGCGATGGCGCTTACATGGACGAGGAAGGGTTCATCTTCATCGTCGACCGGGTGAAGGACATGATCATCAGTGGCGGTGAGAACGTCTATTCGGCGGAAACCGAGGAAGCGCTCTACAGCCATGAGGCTGTCTCCGAATGCGCCGTTATCGGCGTGCCGGATGACATATGGGGGGAACGCGTCCATGCGATCGTCCGCCTTAAGCCTGGCATGAGCGCGACTCCCCAGGAACTGATTGCTCACTGTCACAAACTGATCGCCAATTATAAGAGCCCGCGCACACTCGATCTGCGCGAGGAGCCGTTGCCACTGTCAGGTGCGGGGAAAATCCTGAAGACGGAGCTGCGCAAGCCGTATTGGGACGGCAAGGAAAGGCGCGTCAATTAACTTAGACCAACCGGCGAATAGATTGACTCTTGCCTTTACCGTCCAGCGCCCGTCCACCCGAAGAACTCTGCGGCTCTGTGGCTCTGTGGTAAAGCTTACCCACGCGTCAGCGCATCGGGGCGGATGAGTTAGAGCCCCTCGCGTCGAGGCAAAGCTCCGTCACAAGCCTCAGATAAGCGTTACCACAGAGCCACAGAGCCGCGGAGGATTCTTACACAACATTGGCGACGGTGCTTGCCTTGGGGTGACAAGCCAGCCGCGATCCCTTACAGCGGCCCGATATCGAACGAAGCGAATTTTGATCCGGCATGGACGAAGGACGAGTCGGGTCATGACGAATTTGAAAAGCCGTACGTCAATCTTTCGGCCGGCTCGTATATTCGCCATGGTACGACTCGATCCTTCCCCCGGGCTTAACGTCCAGTCCAATCTGGCAAACGTTTCTCGATGAAAGCCTGGCGACCCTCCGCGGCATCTTCGGTGAGTGCCAGGGTGCCGATTTGTGCTTCCATGAAAACCGCGGACTGATCGAAACTCATGCTTTCCGTATGGCGCATCGCGTATTTACCCCGCCGGATCGCGGTGGGGCTTTTGTCGAGCAACCGGGACAACAGCCAGTCCAGCCTGGTGTCGAGTTCCGCGGCGGGTACCACGTAATTCACGATGCCCAGTACCAAGGCTTCAGCAGCGGTGATCGGCTCCCCGGTCAGAGCCATTTCATACAGCTTCCGGTTGGGGATAAGCCGTTGCAGCACGGCCATGATCTGCATCGGAAAAACGCCAACCTTCACCTCCGGCATCCCGAAGCGGGCGTTGTCGACGGCGATGGCCATGTCGCACATGCCCAGCATTCCCATCCCGCCCGCCATGGCATGGCCATTGACCCTGGCGATCAACGGTAACGTCAGATCCCGAGCCTGTTTCATCAGTCTGACGAATGGGATGCCGACCTTGGAATAGTCGTACTTGAATGAGCCCGAGCCCGCCGAAAGGTCAGCCCCCGCGCAGAACGCCCGATCGCCTGCTCCGGTCAGCACCACCGCGCGGATATCGGGATCAGACGCCGCGGCGGTCAGGCCGTCCATGATCCCATATACCACGGCGTCGTTCATCGCATTGCGGCGCGCCTCACGGTTGATCGTGATCCATTGCACCGCCCCTCGCTTCTCGACGAGAACCTCGCTCATGCCTGTGCCCCGGCGCGGTATTTCGACAGGCTGCCACCGTGCATGACCTTGCCGGGGAGGTTGTGTCCGACAATGTCCTCGGCCATGCGCGCGCACTCGATCAGCGCGTCGAGGTCGATCCCGGTCTCGATTCCCATTTCGTGGGCCATGAAAACGAGGTCCTCGGTGCATATATTTCCGGCCGCGCCTTTGTGACCGGCGAAGGGGCAACCACCGAGACCAGCACAGGAACTGTCGAAACTGGCGATGCCCATTTGCAGCCCCATCAATGCGTTGGCCATGCCGGTGCCGCGCGTGTCGTGCAGATGCAATGCCAGTTTCAGATCCGGCCACTTCTCGCGGATCGTCCCCACCACTCGCTGCACCGAAGCCGGCGATGCCCAACCGACCGTGTCGGCGATCCGCACGCGATCGAGCGCCACGTCATATTCGTCGGCCAGGTCGAGCAATTTGCCGACGCAGTCCCGCACGGTTTCCGGAGCGATCTCACCTTCGAAATTGCAGCCGAACGCGGTCATGACGATCGCCGATTCCACCGGAATGCCGCGGGCCTTGAAGAAATCCAGTTGCCGCCGCTGCTCGATCAGAGTCTCCTCGTTATTCTTGTTGGTGTTGTGGATCGAAAATGTGTTCGACGTGCTCATTTGGATCCCGCCGGTAATATGCAACGGGGTTTGCACCGCTCGTTCGTAACCGCGAAGGTTCAGAGCAATCCCGGTGTACTGAACGTCAGGGCGCTGCCGGATGGTTTGCGCGACCTCCACGGCGTCGGCCATTCCGGGTACGCGGCGAGCGTCGACGAAGGACACACACTGCACGTCATGCAGGCCGGTTTCCGCCAAAGCCTCGCAGAACCGGACCTTGTCGGCCGTGCTGATTGGGCCGGCTTCGATCTGGAAACCCTCGCGCGGGCCTTCCTCGTGGATTTCGATCCGTTTTGGTAGATCGATCATGACTTCCCTCCTGGTGGGTTGGTGGCATGATGCCGCGGCAAGTGCCCCAGGGGAAATGCCAAAGGGACATGCCGGAGGAAATCCATGCTTGAGGGAATTCGAGTCCTCGAACTCGGTCAGGTTCTGTCGGCCCCGTTCGCCGGCGCCATTCTTGGCGATCTGGGCGCCGAGGTACTGAAAATCGAGCGCGTCGAGGGCGGTGACGATGCTCGGCGCATGGGTCCGGATTTTCGTCATGGCGACGCGCTGACGTTCCACATGGTTAACCGCAATAAGAAATCCGTGGCCCTTGACCTGAAAAGCGAGGTGGGGAAAGCCGATTTCGAAAGACTCGCGGCCAGCGCGGACATCCTGATCCACAATTTGCGTCCGGGCGCACCCGAGGCGCTTGGCATCGACGGGCCATCGCTGACCGCTCGGCATCCACGACTCATCTACTGCGCGATTTCGGCCTTCGGTCATATTGGTCCGCTGAAGGATCGTCCCGGCTACGAACCGTTGATCCAGGCCTATAGCGGCCTGTCCAGCACCAACGGCGGCCCCGACGATCCCCCCATGCGACTGGGCGTCGCGGTCTGCGACCAAGGCACCGGCATGTGGATCGTGATCGGGGCGCTGGCCGCATTGCAACGGCGTCACGAAACCGGCCGAGGCGCGATCGTCACGGCTTCGCTGCTGGAAACCGCTCTGGTCTGGGCTGCGCAACGCGGCGATGCCTGGGTCAACGAGGGCCGCATGCCACCGAAGCACCGCTCTGGTCATCCCGCTTTGGCACCATACGAGGCGTTCGATGCGAAAGACGGCCCCTTCATTATCTGCTGCGGCAATGATCGCCTGTTCGCCAAACTGGCGCGTGAACTCGGCAAACCGGAATGGAGCGAAGACGAACGCTTCGCCACCAACCGCGCCCGCCTGAACAACAAGACCACACTGGTCGTGCTGATGAGCGAGATTCTACGGATCCAACCTCGTGCGGCCTGGATCGAGCGGCTGGAAGCCGTCGGCGTTCCCGCTGCGCCGATCAATACGTTGCCGGAAGCGTTGAACGAACCGCAATCGCGGGCCCTCGGTATTCTGCAGGATGTTCCGGGGGAGGATTACAAGCTGACCGGATCGGCGCTGTCTTTTGACGGCGTGCGGCCGGCGATCAGAAGCGCGGCGCCCAGGTTGGGGACGGGAACGGCGGAGGTACTGGCGTCGTTGAAGCGGTGACGTATGATCCGGCGGGTTATGTGTTGGGAAGCTTAATATGCCAGGTCCTTTGCATGGCTACCGCGTCGTCGATCTGACCTCCAATGTGTCAGGGCCTCTGGCCACGATGATTTTGGCTGACCAGGGCGCGGACGTGATCAAGGTGGAAAATCCCGACGGCGGGGACGCCACGCGTTCGGCGAGTAACCGGCGCAACGGGCTATCCGCGTCGTTTTTGAACACCAACCGCAACAAGCGCTCGGTCGCGCTGGATCTGCGAGATCCAGCAGCGAAGCAGGCGCTGTTGCGTCTCGTCGCGACGGCGGATGTATTCATTCAGAATTTCCGCCCGGGAGTGGCGGAGCGGATGGGCTTCGGCGAGGACGCTCTGCGGGCGGTGAAGCCGGACATCGTGTATGTCTCGATCTCCGGCTTTGGCGAGACCGGGCCGTATGCGGGCAAACCGGTTTACGATCCGATCGTGCAGGCGATGTCGGGACTGGCGACGATCCAGGCTGGTTCGGACACGGAACGTCCTCGGCTCGTGCGGACAATCCTGCCGGACAAACTGACGGCGGTCACCGCATCGCAGGCGATCACCGCCGCGCTCTTGGCGCGGGAGCGCACCGGTCAGGGGCAACATGTGCGGTTGTCGATGCTGGATGCGGTGATCGCGTTTTTGTGGGCGTCCGACATGGGGAGCCAGACCTTCGCCGACGGTGAAACGCCGCGGCAGGAGGCCGCGAGCCGCATCGACCTGATCTATGAAACCGCGACCGACTACATCACCGCCGCCGTGCAGACCGACCGCCAGTGGCTGGGATTGACGCGAGCCCTGGAAAAGCCGGAATGGCTGGACGATCCACGTTTCCGAACCCCGGCGTTACGGCAGGAGAACGTCGACGATCGGCTGGCGATGACGCAGGCGGTTTTGAAGACCCGTCCGGCGGCTGAATGGCTGGAGGTTTTGACTCGCGAAGATGTCCCTTGCGCACCGGTGCTGACCCGGTCGGCGTTGACCCACCATCCTCAGGTCCAGGCAAATGGAATCGTCGTGGAAACGGAGCACGAGGAAGCCGGACTGTTGCGGCAGGCGCGGCCCGCTGCACGATTTTCCGACACGCCGGCCGAGATCCGGCACGGTGCCCCGGTGCTCGGTCATGACACCGACTCAATTCTTTCCGAACTCGGCTATTCCGCCGCGGAGATCGCCGCGCTGACGACGAAGGAGCATGCGGCATGATCGACCTTTTCTACTGGCCGACACCGAACGGGTGGAAAGTATCCATCATGCTGGAGGAGACCGGTCTGCCGTACCGGCTGTGCCCGGTGAATATTGGTGCCGGCGATCAGTTCAAACCCGAATTCCTGAAGATCAGCCCCAACGCTCGCATGCCGGCGATCATCGACCAGGACGCGCCGGATGGCCCGATGCCAATTTTCGAATCCGGGCCGATCCTGATCCACCTCGCGGAGAAATCCGGCAGCTTCATGCCGACTTCGGTTCGAGGGCGGAAAGAGTG